>DATHWT010000097.1:0-2438 GCA_035460345.1 Methylophilus sp.
GAATCCCATGGGAATGTAGGCACGATCTTGCCGCCATAACCAAACTCGGCAAGAATGATTTTGCCTTTTTCCACCGTCAACGGGCATGAACCGTAACCATCGTAGCGTGAAGGCAATGCTTTTCCTTCACGTTGCGCCAACAGGTTTTCAGCAGCGATTACCACTTGTTTCCGCGCAGCTGCGGCTGTTTTGGCATTAGGCGTGCTGGTGCAATCGCCGACGCCAAACACTTCCGGGTAACGCACATGCTGCAAGCTGTGCTGATCTACTTCCACCCAGCCATCCGCATTCGCTAGCGGACTTTGTTTCAAGAAATCCAGCGCTGTTTGTGGTGGTACTACATGCAGTAAATCAAACGGTTTGCTGATACGTTTCACATTGCCATCCGCATCTTTCACATTGAACCAGGCCGTTTTGCCTGGCCCATCCACTTCCACCAATGTGCTATTTAGGTTGAGGTTGACTTTATAACGGCGGATATATTGCATCAAAGGTTCAACGTATTCTTTCACACCGAACAACGCTGGCGTTGAACTATAGAATGAGGTTTTAATATTATCCAACTGGCCTTTGCCCAGCCATTCCGCGCATGAAAGATAGAGAGCTTTTTGTGGCGCCCCTGCGCATTTGATCGGCATAGGCGGTTGAGTGAATATCGCCTCACCCGACTGCAGTTGCTGAACCAGTTGCCAGGTATAAGGTGCCAGATCAACTCGGTAATTGGAAGTAACGCCGTTTTTACCTAACGTCTCAGTCAGGCCTTTAATGCCTTCCCAATTTAGTTTTAAACCAGCTGCGACTACCAGTTGTGTGTATTCGATAGTACCGAGATTGTCTGTAAGCACTTTTTTCTCGACTGGCTGGAATTCAGTCACCGCTGCCTGTAGCCAGGTAACACCGGCTGGAATAGCCTCAGCCATTGGCCTGACGGTTTTATTGACATCAAATTCGCCTGCGCCTACCAGCGTCCAGGCGGGTTGGTAATAGTGTTTATCGGAAGGTTCGATGATGGCGATGGTGAGTGAGGGCGCACGCTTTTTTACACTTGCCGCAAGTGCGCTGCCAGCACTGCCGCCTCCCACAATGACAAGGTCATAGGATGAGTTGCTCATAATTATATTTCCCTAAGTGAGTTCAGATTTAACGTTTAAGCCAGCCTAGCACTCGTGACGACAGGTTCTGTGCGTCACCGCCTTGCTGGCTGCAACAGTCTGGCTTGTTCATGGCGTCAGACTGTAATGTTTGCTGATAAACGTTATTAGCGCGGTTGCCTGTCCGGCAAAAGCCAAGCGCTGATCCTTCATGCTGGTTGAGTACTACGCGTAACTGATCAACATGCTCAGGTTGAATCTGGTTTGGAACCACAGGTATGTAAGCATAAGCCAGTCCTAATGCCTTTGCTTTTTCGGCAAGCATTGCGTTGGAGGGCTGTGTGTCTCCGCCTTCATTATCCGGGCGAAAGTTAATCACCAGTTTAAATCCCTGATCCGATATTTCTTCCAGATCAGCTGCATTTAATTGACCTGCAACACTGAATCGCTGGTCTATCTGTTTCACTTCCATGCTTCACTCCTAGGCACTTTCAAAACGGACGGCCTGCTGACAGAATTCCCTGTGCAATACCTGAATTACCGCCAGCGCTGCCGGGCTACTGATGCGGTAAAACACATTTTTGCCTTCACGCCGGGTAATCACCAGTTGTGCTTCGCGCAGGACGGTTAACTGTTGTGACAGGCTGGGTTGGCGTAAATTCAAATTGGTTTCCAGGGCACTGACCGACTTCTCTCCTTGCGAAAGCTGGCATAACAACATCAACCTGTCACTATTGGCCATCACTTTTAAAAGGCTGCTAGCCTGGTCGGCCGATGCTCTCAACTGCTCAAAAATATTCGCTGTGATCTCAGACATTGCATACTACCCCTATGAAAATCATTATTTTTATATTGTATAAATTGATGTTCTTGAATCATGCGCTTGTCATGTTGTGTAACGCTATGACGATTGATGAATCAATTATGATAAAGTTTATCGCATAAAAGTCTGTCATGGTGCTTTCTGCGTGACTTCAGGGGGAACGCAAAGATAATTGAAACATTTATACAGATATAAACAAAAAACGAATAGGGGCGAAATACGCTATGCAATCACTATCATGGATGAGTCTTTTTCCCGAGCTGGAAGCATTGGAAGAGTCGTGTAAGAAATTATTGTTGCAGTACGCACGGATTGTCGAAGCGCCGATTGGCACCATAGGCTATCAGGAAGGTGATCACTGTGGTGGTTATGTATTACGTCTCAAGGGCCGTTCGCGTGTTTACAAAATGTCAGCCAGCGGACGCGAAATCCTGCTCTACCGTGTGGGTGCCGGTGAAACCTGCGTCATTACCACCACCTGCCTCCTGGGCAATAGCCTGTATCCGGCTTCCACCATCGTGGAA
>DATHWT010000098.1:0-5638 GCA_035460345.1 Methylophilus sp.
CAGCCTGGCTTTTTCCTGCTCAACTACCGCGGCCGGGGCGCGGGCGACAAAACTCTCGTTGCCCAGTTTGCTGTTGGCCTTGGTGATTTCACCTTGCAGTCTGGCGATCTCTTTGCCCAAACGCTCTTTCTCGGCGGCCACATCAATTTCCACCTTAAGCATCAAGCGGAAATCAGCTGCCAGCATGACCGGCGCATCTGCCTCCGGTAATTCAGCCACGATATCTACATTTTCCAGCTTGGCCAGTGACTTGAGGTAAGGCGCAAACGCAGCCAGTTGCCCGGCATCCCCTGCTGCAATCAAGGGCACTTTTGCCGCAGGCGAAATACTCATTTCACCACGCAGGCTGCGGCAGGCTTCCACCGCCGTTTTCAGCGTTGCCACCCAGGCTTCAGCTTCTTCATCGATTTTTTCCAGGTCAGCCTTAGGGTAAGCCTGCAGCATAATGCTTTCGGTGCCGCGCGACTTGTCTTTGAGCTCGGTCATCGGTGCCACGGTCTGCCAGATTTCCTCGGTCACAAATGGAATAATCGGGTGAGCCAGGCGCAGAATAGTTTCCAGCACACGCAATAAAGTACGGCGTGTGGCACGCTGCTCGGCTTCGCTGCCGCCCTGGATCTGTACCTTGGCAATTTCCAGGTACCAATCGCAATACTGGTCCCAGACAAACTCGTAAATCGCCTTGGCGGCCAGGTCAAAGCGGTAATCATTGAACGCGCGTTCCACTTCAGCTTCGGTGCGCTGTAACAGGCTGACGATCCAGCGATCCGCCTGGCTGAATTTACGGCCGCCATCGTCACAACTTTCCACGCCAAAGCCATTATCCTGGCCTTCTGTGTTCATGAGGACAAAGCGGGTCGCGTTCCACAATTTGTTGCAGAAATTGCGGTAACCTTCGCAGCGTTGCAGGTCAAATTTGATGTCGCGTCCTGGTGAAGCCAGGCTGGCAAAGGTGAAGCGGAGTGCATCGGTGCCATAAGCCGCAATACCCTCTGGGAACTCCTTACGCGTACGCTTCTCGATTTTTTCCGCATCTTTCGGGTTCATCAGGCCGGTGGTGCGTTTACCTACCAGCGCTTCCAGATCAATGCCATCGATCAGGTCTATCGGGTCCAGCACATTGCCTTTGGACTTGGACATTTTCTGGCCTTCGGCGTCGCGGATCAGGCCGTGCACATACACATGCTTGAATGGTATCTTGCCTGTGATGTGCTTGGTCATCATCACCATGCGCGCCACCCAGAAGAAAATGATGTCGAAACCGGTCACCAGCACTGACGAGGGCAGGAATTGCTGCAAAGCCTGATTCTGTGCATCAATCGCTTCGTCGCCGGTCCAGTCCAGGGTCGAGAATGGCCATAAAGCAGACGAGTACCAGGTATCCAGTACATCGTTGTCACGCGTCAAGTTGCCGGTGTAACCAGCCTTTGCCGCCAGCGCTTTTGCTTTTGCTTCATCATGCGCCACATACACTTTGCCGTCATCGCTATACCAGGCAGGAATCTGGTGACCCCACCACAGCTGGCGTGAAATACACCAGTCCTGAATATTGTTCAGCCACTGGTTATAGGTATTCACCCAGTTTTCCGGGTAGAACTTGATCTCGCCATTGGCGACCACTTCCAGCGCTTTTTCAGTGATGCTTTTGCCATCTTCGCCCGGCTTGCTCATCGCCACAAACCATTGGTCGGTCAGCATAGGTTCGATCACCACATTGGTACGGTCACCACGTGGCACTTTCAATTTGTGTTTTTCAACTTTTACCAGGAAGCCGCCAGCCTCCAGGTCGGCAACCACTTGCTTACGGGCAGCAAAACGCTCCAGGCCTACCAGGTTGGCTGGTAAGTTAATCGCTGATTTGGCGCTGCCATCAGCGGCATACACTTCAGCTTGCTCTGGTACAAAGCCTTGCAGGTTCAGGATGATAATCTTGTCCAGACCTTGTCGCTGACCGACCATATTGTCGTTAAAGTCATGCGCTGGCGTCACTTTCACAACACCAGTACCAAACTCTTTATCCACGTACTCATCGGCAATGACCGGAATTTCACGGCTGCACAACGGCAGAATGACATTTTTTCCTATCAGGTGACTGTAGCGCTCATCTTCCGGGCTCACCATGACGGCCACGTCACCCAGCATCGTTTCCGGACGCGTGGTTGCGACTGTTAGCTGGCCAGAACCATCTGCCAGCGGATAGGTGATATGCCACATGGAGCCATCTTCCTCTTCCTGCACCACTTCAAGGTCAGATACGGCGGTACCCAGTTTCACATCCCAGTTCACCAGGCGTTTTCCGCGGTAAATCAGGCCTTCATTGAACAGGCGGACAAAGGTTTCGGTGACCACTTTGTTGAGGCCGGCATCCATGGTGAAACGCTCGCGTGACCAGTCTGGCGAAGTGCCCAACCGACGCATTTGCTGCGTGATAGTGCCACCGGAATATTCTTTCCACTCCCAGACTTTTTCCAAAAATCTCTCACGTCCCAAATCATGACGGCTGACACCTTGCGCATCTAGCTGGCGCTCTACCACTATCTGAGTCGCAATCCCTGCGTGATCTGTACCTGGTTGCCATAAGGTATTATCGCCGCGCATCCGGTGATAACGGGTCAGGGCATCCATAATGGTCTGGTTAAAACCATGGCCCATATGCAGAGTGCCGGTGACGTTAGGAGGTGGTAGCAGAATACAAAAGTTATCTTTGACTTCGGGGTTCATGCCGGCGGCATAAAAGCCTTTGCTTTCCCAGAAGGCATACCATTGGCTTTCGATGGTTTTAGGGTCAAACGATTTGGCAAGTTCGCGTGCGGGAGTGGAATTTTGTGTAGGGGTAGTCATGCGCCTGATTTTACCATAGGCCGGCCTGTGCTTTGATGCCTGAGCTTGCCTTTGCCGCAGATTCTGCGGACGAATCATTGGCAAGCATTCGGCGGACGTCATATCTGCAACCGGCAGACAATGCTACTATGTAAGATTAATTCTTCAATCCGGGTGAGTGCAGTGGGGGTATTTGACATGGATATCATGTGGGTTTGGTTTGGCCTGGGCCTGATTTTACTGTGTCTGGAAATGTTATCCGGCACTTTGTATTTACTCTGGCCAGGCATGGCCGCGCTGGCAATGGCATTGGTGGCCTGGTTATTACCTGCATTCAGTACGACATGGCAAATAGTGGTGTATGCCATTTTCTCAGTGTCAGCCGTTGCCATCTGGCGCAAACGTGAAAAAACCAAACCAACGCCACGGGTGGGGCAAGCGCAAGGTGAAGAAATTGGTCGCCAGGGTGTAATCATCGCCACAGTAACTCCGGCGCAACCAGGCAAAATTCGTTTTAGCCAAGGCGTGATGGGTAGCAAGGAGTGGACGGCGTTTGCTGATGTGGAGATTGCCATTGACCAGCCAGCCAGGATCATTTCAGTGGAAGGCAATAGCTTGCGCGTTGCACCGCTCGCCTAAATTGACTCGCTTGTAAATCGGTCATTCATCGGGCTGTTGCATGCAGCAACCCAACATTATATTAAACAGAGGAGTTCACATGGAAATCAGCATTATCTTATTGATACTGGCAATCATCGCCATTGTTAAAGGCGTACGCATCGTCCCGCAGGGCGAGGAGTGGGTGGTTGAGCGCCTGGGTAAGTTTGCCGGAATTATCAGCCCGGGTTTGCATGTGATCAACCCGATTTTAAGCAGGGTAAGTTACAAAGTCACCACTAAAGACATCATTCTGGATATTCCTCAGCAGGAAGTGATTACCCGGGATAATGCGGTGATTCTGGCCAACGCAGTGGCATTTATGAAGGTGTCTAATATCGAACGCGCTGTCTATGGCATTGAAAACTTCAGGGAAGCCATGCGTAATATGGTGCAGACAAATCTGCGATCAATTATCGGCGGCATGGATTTGAATCAAGCGCTGACTTCGCGTGACCGCATTAAAGCTGAATTGAAGGAAGCCATTGCTGATGAAGCCCTCGACTGGGGCCTGACCGTTAAAAGTGTGGAAATCCAGGACATCAAGCCATCGTCAAATATGCAGGATGCGATGGAACGCCAAGCGGCCGCAGAGCGTGAACGCGTAGCGGTTGTGACTGAAGCAGAAGGTGCCAAGCAGTCACTGATTTTAAATGCGGAAGCTCGCCTGGAAGGTGCCCGTAAAGATGCCGAGGCGCAACTGGTTGCAGCCAACGCTTCTGCTGAAGCGATTAAACTGATTGCGCATGCCGTGAAAGAAAACGATACATCAGCGACTTTCTTGCTGGGCGACCGTTATATTCAATCGCTGCAAAAGCTCGCTGAATCACATAATAGCAAGCTCGTGCTGATACCGGGCGATGTGGTCGGTGCCGTTAAAAACCTGATAGGTGGCAAGTAAGCTTTTCGCCCGCTGATTGACCATGATTGCGGTGGCCAATAGTTGGCAGCATACACTTTCTGTCACGATTCTCATCATGTTATCCAGCTGCACATGCGTAAAACCTGAGCAGCTGGCATATTTCCTGCATCGCATTACCTAGAACCATAATTCTAAAGAGGAGTAGCCGTGGCTATTCGCGTTGCGCTACATCACCGTACCAGTTATACCTTTGACCGACTGGTCAATCTTTCTCCTCACGAAGTCCGCCTGAAGCCTGCCGCACATGCGCGCACGCCGGTATTAGCCTATTCGCTCACGGTGACGCCCGAGAAGCATTTCATCAACTGGCAGCAAGACCCATACGGCAATTATATTGCGCGCTGCGTATTCCCTGAAATGGTGCGCGAACTCGACTTTACGGTCGATTTAGTGGCGGATATGACCGTCATCAACCCGTTTGATTTTTTTGTCGAGAAATATGCCGAGCAATATCCGTTTAATTACACGGAACAGCAGGCGTTTGAACTGACTTCGTATTTGCAGCCTGATTACGTTGGTTTTTTACTGCAAAACTTGCTCAATAAAATACGCAGCCAGGTCATTAAACCTGGTATGGGCATCGTCGATTTCCTGATGGGCGTGAATCAGTGTCTGCAAGCAGATATCGGTTACACGGTACGCCTGGAACCCGGTATTCAAACGCCGGAAGAAACCCTGCAAAAGCTGACAGGGTCGTGCCGGGATACTGCCTGGTTACTGGTGCAGATCATGCGTCACCTGGGGCTGGCGTCACGGTTTGTGTCCGGCTACCTGATTCAATTGAAAGCAGATGTCGAGGCGCTGGACGGCCCTAGCGGTACAGACCAGGACTTTACCGATCTGCATGCCTGGACCGAGGTGTTTATCCCCGGCGCCGGCTGGGTGGGGTTGGATCCCACTTCCGGCCTGATGGCGGGGGAAGGCCATATCCCACTTGCCTGTACCGCATTGCCTTCATCCGCCGCCCCGGTCGTGGGATTTACAGATGTGGCCGAGGTGACGTTTATCCATGAAATGACGGTGACGCGTATCCATGAAGATCCGCGCGTGACCAAACCCTACAGCGAGCAAGACTGGCAAGCCATCGTCAAACTGGGTGACCAGGTTGATGAGCAGTTGCTGGCGATGGATGTACGACTGACGCATGGTGGTGAGCCAACGTTTGTGTCTATTGATGATATGGATGGTGCGCAGTGGAACACGCTGGCACTCGGCGAGCATAAGCGTGACTTGGCGGGT
>DATHWT010000099.1:0-18728 GCA_035460345.1 Methylophilus sp.
GGTATGGAGTCTGCGCGCCCGCTCGACGCCGGCATTTGAAGCCACTATTGATTACAGCCAGGCGAACCGCATTGGTATGCTGGGTGTTTTTTTGAGTGCGTTGCTGGGCGGGATTGCCTATTTTGCCGTGATGCGCAGCCAGACCCAGCAGGCACTGGAAAAATTCAACCAGGAATTCAACACCAGCGAGCAGCGCTGGATGCTGGCACTGGAAAGTACCGGCGATGGCCTGTGGGATTGGTATGTGCCTGAATCCCGCATTGTGTATTCTGACCGCTGGAAAAGCATGCTTGGATTCCAGCCTGATGAGTTTGATCACCAGCCTGCCAGCTGGCATAAACGTATTCATGAGGACGATTACCCGGCGGCGATGGCTATGCTGCAACAGGTACTGGATGGCGAGCGTGACCATTATGCAATGGAATACCGCATGGCGTGTAAGGATGGTAGCTGGAAATGGGTGTATGACCGCGGCATGGTGTTCAGGCGCGATGATGAGGGCAAGTCTCTGCGTTTGCTGGGCACTTTGGCAGATATTAGCAAAATCAAGCAATCTGAAGAGGCGATCTGGCAATACGCCAATGTGGATACGCTGACTGGCTTGCCAAACCGGCGCATGTTTTTTGACCGCCTGGACCAGCAATTACGACTGGTTAAGAACAATAACCATAAAGTGGCGATTATTTTTCTCGACCTCGACCGTTTTAAAGAGGTGAATGATTCGCAAGGGCATGACCAGGGCGACCTGTTGCTGAAACATGCTGGTCAGCGCCTGACACAATGTATCGATGAAAACGGCCTGGTGGCTAGGTTGGGCGGCGACGAATTTGTATTGATGCTCACCGAGGCACATGCTGCTTATGTTGAGGATATTGCGCAGAAAGTGATTGATAGTTTGTCTCTGCCATTCAAGCTGGAGCATACCCATGCTTATGTCGCCGCCAGCCTCGGTATTGCGATTTTTCCGGATGATGCCAGTAATAAAGATGACCTGATGAAACGGGTGGATCAGGCTATGTATGCCTCCAAACAGAAGGGCGGTAACTGCTTTACCTACTTTACGCCGCGTATGCAGGAGCACGCAGAGAATCGCATGCTGCTGTCGCACGATTTGCATATGGCGATTAAGGGCCAGCAGTTTTTTCTCGAATACCAGCCGGTGGTCAACCTGCAAAGTAACGCTGTGTTAAAAGCGGAAGCGCTGATACGCTGGCAGCACCCGGTCAAAGGCGTTATCCCGCCAATGGAGTTTATCAGTATTGCGGAAGATACCTTGCTGATAGTGCCGATAGGCGAGTGGGTATTTAAAACCGCGATTGAGCAATGCCGTGTATGGCGGGAGAGTTTACATGCTGATTTTCAGGTGGCGATCAATAAATCCCCGGTGCAGTTTGCGGCAGAGTATAAAAAGCAGCAGGATTGGCTAAAAGATATTTCAACCGGCATTGCTGAGCGCAATATGGTGGTGGTGGAAATCACCGAGCGCTTGCTGATGGATGCTAATTCCCAGGTGAGTGAACGCCTGGCACTTTATCAGCAGGCGGGTGTGCAGGTGGCGCTGGATGATTTTGGTACTGGCTATTCTTCATTGTCTTACCTGAAAAAATTCCCGATTGATTATGTCAAGATAGACCGTTCATTTGTGCGCGAACTTGAGACTTCAAGTGAGGATGCAGCTTTGTGCCGCGCCATCATCATGATGGCACATAGCTTGGGCATGCAGGTGATTGCGGAAGGCATTGAAAGCCAGTGCCAGCTGGAAATATTGCGCGATATGGGTTGTGATCACGGCCAGGGTTTCTATTTCTCGCGGCCATTGCGGCCCGATGATTTCGTGGCATGGGTGCAGCAGTGGCAGCAACATCCGGTCGCGCAATAGCTAAACCTCAAATCATCACGTGCTGCTATTTACTATGTAATTGCAGCATGGCTTTTTCAAACTGCCCTTGAGCCAGCAGGTCGGTCACGGTAGTGGACTTGATAATGCTGTCATCAATCGCCTGCTGTTCTTCTTTACCCGCTGCTTTCAACACATAATTTACCACTTCTGCCTTGTTGCCAGGGTGACCTATGCCTAACCGCAGACGCCAGTAATCCGCCGTATTCAAGGCGGCATGGATATCACGCAAGCCATTATGGCCGCCGTGCCCGCCGCCAAACTTCAGTTTGGCCTGGCCAGGTGGCAGATCCAGTTCATCGTGTACCACCAGAATCTCGGCTGGCGTGATTTTGTAATAATTGGCAATCGCTGCGACAGATTTGCCACTGGCGTTCATAAATGTGGTCGGTTTAAGCAACCATTTATCCGTGTGCGGTTGCCATTTGCCGGCGATGCCAAACAGCCTGGATTCAGCAGACAGGCGACTACCGGATTGCTGCGCCAGTAAATCGACTAGCCAGAAGCCAGCGTTATGCCGGGTCATGGTGTATTTCTCGCCCGGATTACCCAACCCTACAATTAATTTGATCCCGCTCATGCCATTGTCTTTGATTAAAATGCGCAGCGATCAAATTGGCCGCTGTGAGTAAACGTGCTAATAAAAAAACGCGCACAAGGTTGTGCGCGTTTATTTTAGCGTTAAAACGACTGTAAAGCCGATTATTCCGCTGCTGGTGTCTCTACTTCAGCTTCAGCTGCATCGTCTTCACCACCGCGTGGTTTCAGAATCGTTGCGATCGCTGCATCAGCACCGTGTGCCAGTTGTACGAATTCAACGCCTTTAGGCAGTTTTACTTCGGACAAGTGTACTGAGTGGCCGGTTTCCAGGTTACCCAGATCGATTTCAATAAACTCTGGCAGGTCTTTTGCCAGGCAGCTGATATCAGCTTCAGTCTGGATGTGGGAGATGCTACCGCCACCCAGTTTCACGCCAGGCGCTGCATCTTCGTTTACGAAGTGGAAAGGCACTTTAACGTGGATTTTTTCTGAAGCAGACACACGCTGGAAGTCGATGTGCTGAATGGTATTGCGCACCGGGTGCAGTTGGTAGTCACGCAGTAATACGCTTTCTGTTTTGCCATCCAGAACCAGGCTCAGGATAGAAGCGTGGAACGCTTCGTGGCGGAACTGCAGAAACAATTCTTTGTGATCAAACTCGAGGGAGACAGCAGGCTGCTCACCACCATATACGACACCTGGCACACTGCCAGCGCGACGCAGGCGGCGGCTCGCACCCGTACCTTTAACGTCACGTTTGACGGCTTTAATTTCGATACTCATTTGAGAACTCCTAAAAACACCATAAATGGTGGTGCTGCACTAAAATCCACCCGCCGCGACCAGCTGGTGGTGTAAATCTGAATTTTTAATCCTGGGCTATATAGCCTTAATCCATGCCATTTAATTTGATTTATGGGTTTTTAATCCAGGCCATCTAATTTGATTTATGGATTTTCAATCCATAAATAGCGAAGAAACGGATTCTTCCTGGCTGATACGCTTGATGGTCTCAGCCAATAATGTGGCTGCACTCAGCTGGCGTATCTTTGGACAGTTCTGTGCATTGGTGTTCAATGCAATGGTGTTGGTCACTACCAGCTCATCCAGCTCGGAAGCCATGATGCGCTCGCCTGCGCCACCGGACAACACCGGGTGTGTGGCATATGCAACCACTTTCAACGCACCCTGGTTCTTCAGGGCAGCAGCGGCTTCACACAGTGTATTTGCCGTATCCACCATATCATCCATGATGACACAGGTGCGGCCTTCCACTTCACCGATAATATTCATGACCTTGGCAACGTTCGCTTTCGGGCGGCGTTTGTCGATAATCGCCAGGTCGGCATTCAATTGTTTGGCAGCTGCTCGCGCACGCACAACACCGCCAACGTCTGGCGACACTACCACCAGGTTTTCATACTTTTGTTCTACCAGGTCATCCAGCAAAATCGGCGTGGCATAAATGTTATCAACCGGGATATCAAAGAAACCCTGAATCTGGTCAGAGTGCAGATCCATGGTCAGCAAGCGGTTCACACCAACGCTGGTCAGCATGTTGGCGACTACTTTTGCGGTGATCGCGACACGGGCAGAGCGCGGGCGTCTGTCCTGGCGTGAATAACCGAGGTAGGGAATCGCTGCAGTGATGCGTCCGGCAGATGAACGGCGTAATGCGTCCACCATCACCATTACTTCCATCAGGCTGTCATTGGTCGGATAGCTGGTCGATTGCAGCACGAATACATCGCGGCCGCGTACGTTTTCCAGCAGTTCGAGCATGATCTCACCATCTGAAAACCGGCCAACATCGGCGCGCCCTAATTCAATGCCTAAATGCGTGGCAACTTCTTGTGCCAGTACCGGATTGGCATTGCCGGTAAAAACCATCATGTTGGCATTACTCAACGTTGTACCCTTTTCAGCGAAAACGATGTTTTAAAACCCGAATATCTGCCGGAGGCAGAAATCTACAAAAAAATAAGCGTGTAAATTGTTAAATCTACACGCTTTATATTTGGCTGAGGAGGAAGGATTCGAACCTTCGCATGCCGGAATCAAAATCCGGTGCCTTAACCAGCTTGGCGACTCCCCAAAAAAACTTGTCTTAACTATCACTTTTACTGCTGGCGATTTAATCTTTCGCCGAGCTGAAAAGCGGATGGTATTTTAACCCTTTTGCCCAGAAACCAGAAGTGTTTTCTGGTCTGTTTGCAATCAATTCATCTGCTTTTTTTGCATTGTCTACCGCGACAAATACTGAAGCGCCGGAGCCACTCATACGAGCATCGCCGTATTGTTTTAACCAGGCCAACGTATTGTTAACTTCAGGGTAGAGCGCACAAACAACTGGTTCCATATCGTTTCTGACTTGCTGCCAGAACGCGCTGGAATTAGCGCCGTTTGAAAAGTCCGCTATTCTCAATGGTTTTGAATCTCTTGTCAATGCTTGGTGTGCAAATATTTCGGCCGTTGGAACCTGAATTTGCGGGGTAATCACCACATAGTATTTATCCATGATCCCGGGCGGTAATTCCACTGCAGAAAGCTGTTCACCGACGCCTTCTGCCCAGGCGGGTTGGCCGAAAATAAATACCGGCACATCGGCGCCCAGGGTTATGCCAATTTGCATCAACTGCTGGCGGGTATAGCCTAATTGCCATAATTGGTTAAGGGCCAGCAACACCGTCGCGGCATCTGAGCTGCCGCCGCCGAGGCCGCCGCCCATAGGCGTACGTTTGGTGCAATGGATATCTGCCCCCAGCCGGCAGTTGCCGGACATCTGTAAAGCGCGCGCGGCGCGTATGGCCAGGTCATTTTCCGGCAGTACGCCCGGCAAGGGGTTTTGCAGCACAAGCTGCCCGTCCGTGCGCAGTGTGATGCGCAGGTCATCGCCATGGTCAAGCAGCAGGAAGATGCTTTGCAAGGCATGGTAGCCATCTGCACGGCGGCCAGTGATATGTAAAAACAGGTTGAGTTTGCACGGGGCGAAAAATAATGAAGCATCCATGCGCGTATTGTAAAGCATGCACATGGATTACCAAGCCTCATTACTCCAGAATCATGCGGCCCTGGCTATCCTGGATGGGACGCAGGTTGGGTTCACCTATGCCCTGTTGCAGGCTGGTCAGTTGACCCTTGGATATCTTCAGGGCTTCTTTCATGATGATCCACTGTACGCCTTCGGTGCAGGGTGGCGAAGTCAGTGAGCCGGTATAACGGTAATAAGCCGGTTTTGCGGGCATCAGGTCAGCCGGGGTGACGCGGATCGCCAGTGACTTACTTTGTTCTTTTTCTTTCGGGATGCTGTTCAGCAAGGTGTCTATGGTGCTGTTGGCTGCGCCTTCTTCCAGCATCACGGCAATAATCACCCTATGCCCCGCTTTGTCTTCATGCACCATTTGCAGTTCGGCTGCATAGGATTTCTGTTTGATCTGGTGCTCGGAAGGCGCATGCACACTGATGTATTTCAGCTGGTATGGCTTTTGATCCAGCACCATCATATTGCCGGTCCCCGCATCCAGGATCAGGCTGTGATTTTTCAGCACAATGTTCTTCAGGGGAAATTTCTGCAAGCGTTTGATCGGCTTGAGTGCTGCGGTAATCGTATTGTCCACATTGATCGGTGATTGCTGGCTGCCGGCGTTACATACGGCGTAGTCAGGGTTGAGGCTGCCCCATTTTTCGGGTCCGCGCGGACCACTGTAAGCCCAGGATTTGTCTTCTTTATCGCCTTTTGCGGATTTGTCTTTAGTATGCTCTGCAGCAGGCGGCTGCTCAGCCTTTTTGTTTGTGGCTTCTTTAGCCGTAGTCTCTTTCGCGGCGGCCGCTTTCTCTTCTGCCGGTTTCGCCGCGGCAGCATTTTGACCATTTGCTTTATCAGCCTCTTTGTCGGCAGGCTTGGTTTCTGCGGGCGTGGCAGGGGCTGGCTCAGCCACACTGTTGGTAGCAGCCGGTTTATCTTTATCGCTGGCGACCGCAGGTTTTATCGGGTTGGCGGCACGGTTAGCGATGGCTTCAGCGCGCTGTTTTTCCTTGGCTTGCCATTTGCAGGCATATTGCTGTGTGATTTCCACTTCGGAATCAGGCACTGGCTCTATAAAGTCAGCCTGCTTGAGGGTAGTGCCTGCGGAATAGACCAGTTCACCCTGGTCATACTGGAACACCTGTATGGTCGCCGCTTTGCGCTTGGCGCAATCGAAATACCATAAGGCTTTGGCGTGGTTGTAGACACGGTCAACCGATTCCACATTTTTCTGCGGCTCGCGGTAATCCACTTTCACCCAGGCTTTAATATAGGTTTTTTCTTCAACCAGCGATTGTTTATCCACCATCAACTGGTTGCTGTCTGTTTTCTTGATCGACAGCCATTGTGCAGCCTGACCATCCACAGGGCGCAGGCAGGCGAGTATCAGCAGGCTGGAGGCTAGCCAAAAACGGGAGTAATTGAGTGAAAACAGATAACGGCTCATAGTGCCATTATCGACAGCTGGTGCTGAATCTTTAGTTAAAAACGCAGCGTTATGCGGGAAGCTATATGCAGCGCGGCCTGATGCCTGGTTGGGGATTGGATTTCAATCAGCAGTGCTGCATTACCAATGCTGGATCACCAATTTCAACCTGACGTCCTGCTGTTGCAAACGGGTGGTATAGGGGAGCGATTCCGTGATGTTATTCAGTGCAGAGGCTTGGTAATCCTCATACTCGATACGCCAGTCATCCTGTGTGAGTGTGGCGGGTTCGCCGCTGGCGAGGTAGCTGGCCTGGTAAGGGCTGGCGTTATGCGGAATGCCTAATATCCACTGGCTTAAACCTGCCAGCGGTAATCGCCAGCCCAGCAAGCGCTCGGTCAGGCTGGCGACATCGGCGGCATGGTGTTGCTTGCCATTCTGGTCTGTCAGCGTCACCGATTGTGCGGTGCGATGAATCAGCGCTACCTGTTGACCCAGCGGACTGAAAATCCGCATATGGTCTTCCTGGCCTGTATGTTGCCATTCCAGGCGGGCGGTGTAGCCTTTGCCACTGTATTGTACGGCCAGCTTGGCTTCCACGGAAAACTGCTGTACGGCTGCCAGCTTTAGCATGCGTTGCTGTGTCGCGCTGTTGGCGGTCTGGCTCAGCGGTGGCTTGGGCACAGTACTGCAAGCAGCCACCGTGATTGCTAGCAAACAGGTAGCAGCCATTCTGCCCCACGTCAGGGAAAGCATGTGCATTACAGACTGGATTTCAGTTTCTGCGCGGTGGAGGCCAGCACTTCGTTATCAGGGTTGGCAGACAGCGCCTGATCCAGGATTTGCTTGGCTTCTTCACGCTGGCCCTGTTTCCACAATACTTCGGCCAGGTGCGCGGCAATTTCCGGGTCTTGCTGGATGGCATAGGCGCGGCGTAACTGTTCAATCGCATGGCCAATGTCGCCCAGTCTGTAATAAACCCAGCCCAGGCTGTCCATGATGTAATGGTCTTCCGGGGAAAGCTTGGTTGCGGTTTCAATCAGGTTTTTCGCTTCAACCAGGTTGATGTTGCGGTCAGCATACGAATAACCCAGGGCATTGTAGGCGGCAGCAAAATCCGGCTTGAGTTTGATGACTTTATTTAAAGTATCTTCCATGACCTTAAAGTTACCCACACGTTCGGCATTCAGGGCGTAATCATATAAAAGCTCGGGACTGTCCGGAAATGTCTGAACGGCTTTTTCGAGCAGCGCATAAGCTTCATTAGTACGTTTCGCCTGATTGAGCATCAAAGCCTGGTTTTGAATGACCAGTGTCTGTTGTTCAGCAGTCAGTCCATTGACGTTGTCCAGCATGGTAATCGCGGCATCAATACCATCGCGACGCGATATAATCGCTGCAGCGGCAAACCTGCCAGCCAGGAACTGTTCGCCATCGTTGATTTTGTCAAACCACTGCAGGGCGCGTGCATCATCGTGCTGTTCTGCGGCAGAGCGGCCCAGGTTGAAATAAATCCTGTTTGGCTCCTTGAAGCCGACGTTCAGGGCATGCTCCAAATAGCGGTCTGCAAACTCATATTCTTTCGCATCCAGTGCCAGCAAGCCAACAATGACATTCATTTCAGGGTTGTTCTGGTGTCTTTCCACCAGTTTTGTGAACTCAACTTTGGCCTCGGTGGCATTTTTCTGGATGAGCAGAGTGCGTGCAAACGCCAGCCTGATCTGGTCAGCATCGGGATGATCTTTCAGGAATTCACGATAGTAGGCGATGCCTTTTTGCGGGTCTTTCTCGGTGAGCATCTGGCCGCGTATTTGCGCCGGAGCTTCCCAGCCCGGACGCAGCCTGGAGGCTTCTTTAAGCTCTTTTTCCATCAAGGCTTCGTTGCGCGCAAAGTAAGCTGCCTGTGAGATAGCAAAATGCGCTTCTGGCAATTTCGGGTAAGGCTTGGCCAGCAGCTGTATGGTTTCCAGCACGCTGTTTTTATCCGTGACTCTCACCATCAGGCTGTTGAGTTCCATAAACGCATTCGGGCGGATACGTTCATCGGCAAGCACTTTCTGGATATTCGGCACCGCTTTTTTCAGCTCTCCATTGGCAATCAGCAACTGGCTGGCGGCTTGTGCTGCGGGGATGGAGTCCGGCACCAGTTCTGACCACAGCTCTGCCGAAGGTAACGCCAGTTGCGGTGCCCGTGCAATGGTGGCTGCCTGGGTGGCGCGTTCTGCCAGCAAAGGGTCGCGCGTCTGTTTGGCTAAATCCAGGAATAACTGGCTGGCCAGCACAAACTCACCGCGCTGCGCGGCAACTTCGCCAAGCAGGTATTTGTAAACAAACTCGGCAGTGGGGGTTGTCATGGTTGCCGTGGTGCTGGCAGACCAGACAGGAGGAGCCATTAACGCAAGCCACAGCGCCAACGCCGAACGGCGCAATATGGTAGGTTTGAGCTTGAAATGGCGGGTTTGAGGCATACTGGATTCCTGTTTAATAATGCTGTTCTTTAAGTCTGTTTTTGAAGGCTAAGGTGACGGGCACGAAGCGGGCTAAAGTAAGGCTGAATTTTAGTTTAGTCCGTGACAGTTGCTGCAAGTTCATCCATAATGTGCGATTTGTAACTGAATTGTAATTGGCGTCTTGATGCAGGTTAAAACGTCGTGTATATCACTATAACTTTTTGGTGAAAACTTTGTCTAGGAATTTACTTGCCGGTATGACATTCAACTGGTAACTAACAATAGTCTTAACGGATCCCAAGGCAGCAAGTGTGTGGAAGAATTATGGCAAATTTGACAGTAGAAGCAATTGAGTTGACCCGTCTTTATGGAGGGCGCGCCGCGGTGAGTGATGTGACTTTCAACCTGCAACAGGGTCAGGTGTTAGGTTTTCTGGGGCCAAATGGCGCAGGTAAATCGACCACTATGAAAATGTTGACCGGTAATCTGGCACCGAGTGCCGGAAGTGTCAAAATCTGTGGCATCGACATGATCGAAAGCCCTAAAGAAGCCAAAGCGTTAATCGGCTACCTGCCTGAAATGCGTCCTTTATATAAAGAATTTACCGTAGACGAATATTTGACCATTGCGGCGCGCCTGCACAATGTCTCCAGCAAACACCTTAAAAAGGCCGTTGAGCATGCCAAAGAGCGCTGTGGCTTGACGCACATGAGCAAGCGACTGATTGAAAACCTGTCTAACGGTTACCAGCAGCGTGTGGGCATTGCCCAGGCCATTATTCATAACCCCATGGTGGTGATACTCGATGAGCCCACCGTTGGCCTCGATCCTATCCAGATCCGCGACATCCGCGCCCTGATCAAGGAAATCGGCCAGGAACACAGTGTGATCGTGTCTACCCATATCCTGCCGGAAGTGGAAATGGTCTGTGACCATGTGCAGATCATCGACAAAGGTAAACTGGTGTTCAACGGCGGCATTGATGTGCTCAAACAGCAGCGCATCGGTAACAAGCTGCTGGTGGGCCTGCGCCAGGTGCCGGATATCACGCAACTACTGGCGATTGACGGGGTGGCAGAAGCCGAACCGGCAGATGGCCTGTGGCGTATCCGTTTCAACGAAGGTAGCCAGCCGCACGAAGCCATTGTGCAGGCCGCGGTGAAACACGGCTGGGGGCTGTATCATATTGCGCCTGACCAGACCAGCCTGGAAGATGTTTTCGTCCAGCTAACCTATCAGGACGCTGCCAGTTCTACCGACCTACCAAAAGCGGCGTAAGCTGACCTGCAAGACTACCTAATGCTGAAAGACCTCCAATGTTGAATATTGCAAGAAAAGAACTGAAAAGCATGTTCGCCTCGCCGATGGGGTGGATTATCCTGGCTGTGATCGCCGCCATGTTTGGTAACTACTTCGCCAATGGCGTGACTGATTACCTGGATGTTGCTTCCGGTGCTATCCGGCCTGCGGAGCGCTTCGGTATCACACAAGCGGTTTCCCAAAGTGTGTATGGCTCTGCGTCTTTTATCATGCTGTTCGCCGTGCCTTTGCTATCCATGCGGCTGATTGCTGAAGAGCGTCGCAGCCAGACCATGCCATTTTTATTCAGCTCGCCGTTATCAATTACCGATATTGTGGTCGGCAAATTTTTAGGCCTGATGGCCTTCCTGGCGACACTCATTCTTTACATTGGCCTGATGCTGTCTACCCTTAATCTGTGGTCCGATATCGATTTTGGTTACATTGTGGCGAATACCATAGGCTTGTTTTTGCTGGTGGGCAGCTTCTGTGCGCTGGGGATTTACTTCTCCAGCCTGACATCGCAGCCGATTATCGCGGGTATCCTGAGCTTTATTTTTTCTTTTATCCTGATGATCCTGGGACGTTTTTTCGCCAATGATCCCACCAACGTCGCAGGCCAGTTTTCTTTCTCGACACATTTTCAATCTTTTGCCAGCGGGCTGATTGATACCGCCGATCTGGCCTTCTTTATTTTGTTTATCGTGACATTTTTAACATTGACCATCCGTCGCCTGGATGCTGATCGTCTGCGCGGTTAACGCGAACTGATTTTAAGTTTGAAAGCATTATGAAAATTAATCGTAAGTTAAGATTGCAGTTGCTGGCCCAAAACTGGATGTTTGTGCTGGTGTTTCTGGCCCTGATCGTCATGCTGGGTTACCTCTCCAGCCAATATCGCTGGACCAGGGATATCACCCAGGCCAACCGCAACATCCTGACCCAGGGCAGTGTCAACGTGCTCAAGCAAATGGATGGCGATATCAATATCACTGTCTACGCCACCAAGGATGATGCGAATAACGGTGATACTTTCCGCAAGGGGATGCTGGATTTCATCGCGCGTTACCAGCGTGAAAAGAAAAATATCTTCATCAACTTCGTCAATCCATCCGAAGAGCCCAAGCTGGCGCAGGAAGCCGGCGTCAAGGTTGATGGCGAAACCATCGTCGAATTCAACAAACGTAGCGAGCACATTAATCCGCCGTTCGCCGAACAGGAAATGACGAATTTGCTGGTGCGCCTGTCACGTACCAATAACCAGCCGGTCATGTACCTAGATGGGCATGGTGAGCGCTTGCTGCAAGGCGTGAAAAACCATGACCTGGGCGAGTTTGGCAAACAGCTGGAAAGCAAAGGTTTTAAATTTGCCAACCCGGATTTGACCATTGCCCAGGAAGTCCCTGCCAACGGTTCCATGCTGGTGATTGCCGCACCGCAGGTAGACGTCAGTGCGGTAGAAGCTAAAAAGATAAAAGCCTACATCGAGGCCGGTGGTAATGTGCTGTGGTTGCTCGATGACGACAACCTGCGTGGACTGCAGGAAGTGGCTGACTATCTCGGCATTAAAGTATCGCCAGGCATGGTGGTCGACCGTACCGCTGAACAATACGGCGCTGACCCGAAAATGTCATTTGCCAGCCTATATGGCGACCATCCGGTCACGCGTAACTTTATGTTGCGTACCGTGTTCCCGGAAGCGCATGAAGTCGATGGTCGCGCGTCAGACGACCTCGGCTGGAAAGTGGGACGCCTGATTGATGTGGCCCAGAACGGCTGGCTGGAATCAGACAAAATCCCTGCCGGGGCACAAAACCTGAAAGTACGTTTTGACCATGGCAAGGATAAACCGGGCCCTATCAATATCGGTGTGGCGCTGGAGCGCCAGTACGGTAAAAAAGGTCAGCGCGTGGTGGTGGTCGGTAACGCGAACTTCCTGGCGAATACCTTTATTACCAATGGCGGTAACCTGGATCTGGGGATCAATATCATCAACTGGCTGGCTGGCGATGATCGCTTGATCACTATCCAGCCTATGCCATTGAAAGATATCAATATCAATATCCCTTCCGGCTCGATTGCCGCATTGATCGTGGGTTATGGGACGCAATATGTATTGCCGGTAGTCATTCTGATCGCGGGCATGTTCTTATGGTGGAAACGCCGCAAAGCCTGAGTCTGAATTGTTAAAGTCGTATCGCGCACGGAGTTTCTTGCAATGAAAAAAAGATGGATATTGAACCTGTTGCTGCTGGCATTCGTGGTCGGGATCGCGGTATTCCTGCACCTGAAGCCGGAAGAAAAAGTAGTCAGCGCCAAGTTCGATGTGTCTACCCTCAAAATGGCAGATGCAGAGTCATTGAAGATTGAGTTCCCGGCCAAGGCACCGACTATTTTTGAACGGCAGGACGGCTACTGGATGATGCGTAAACCGTATGTCGCCCGCGCTGATCAAATGTCCGTCCAGCGCGCCCTGTCTATCATTGCCGCCACCAGTGCCACCAGACTGCCATTGCAGGATGCCGCTAAATACGGGCTGGATCAGCCGGTATTGAAGGTGACTTTGTCCGGTAAACAAGGCGAGCACGTGTTTACTTTTGGCACGCATAATCCGGTGACTGAAGAGCAATATGTGGGTTACGCGGGCAATGTGTTTTTGCTGGCGGGGCAATATAGCGAAGCAGCAGCCACTCAGCCGATAGAAATGGTCGATAAAAGCCCGTTATCCCCGGTCGAGCGCAAGCAGCTGGCAGGCTTTGAGCTGGCGCATCTGGAACAGTGGGAAGAGAGTGCACTCAAGGTGCAATTGGCGACTGATGGCAAATGGTCAGCGAATGACCCCAAAGCCAAACCTACCCAGAACGAGATGAATGAATGGCTGGACTTCACCTGGACGCAAGCTCAGGCCACTTCTGTTGAAGTGTATACCCCGGATCGCAGGCAGCCCTATCCTTCATTTGAAGTGGTATTGCGCGATGGCAAGAAAGTGCATTTTGACAAAATCCAGGAGTCGCCGGAATACCTGCTGGCCCGCCCGGATGAAGGCATTATTTATCACTTCCCCAATGATGTTGGCTTCACTATGGTCAACCCGCCGGTGAATATCCAGGCACCCAAGAGTAAGTAAGCGCCATGCCTGAATTACCTGAGGTAGAGGTCACCCGCCTGGGACTGTTGCCGGTGCAGGGCGCACGCATCCGGGAAGTCACTATCCGCCATCATGGTCTGCGCTGGCCGATCCCAGCCGATCTGCCGCAGCATTTGCAAGGACAGCGCGTATTGCAGTTAACGCGTCGCGCCAAATATATCCTGGTCGACATTGGGGAAGTGAGCGACAATGGTGTTCCCACGCGAAAAGGCGTGTTATTGCTGCACTTAGGCATGTCCGGGCGGCTATGCCTGCTGGAACGCTATTTCCCGCACGAGAAACATGACCATGTAGATATCGCGTTTGAAGACGGGCGTGTGATCCGTTTGCGCGACCCACGGCGCTTTGGCGCAGTGTTATGGCTGGACCAGGAGCCGTCGCAGCATCCTTTGCTGAGTAGCCTGGGGCCGGAGCCACTGGATGATGCGTTTGATGGCAATTACCTGCATCAGCAATTGAAGTCACGGAATGCGGCGATCAAGCCTACCATTATGGATGCGCATATCGTGGTCGGTGTCGGGAACATCTATGCCAGCGAGTCATTATTCCGGGCGCGTATCCACCCCGAAACGCCTTCCAGGCAATTAACCCTGCCGCAATGCCAGTTACTGGTCGCAGAGATCAAGGCGACCTTGAATGCAGCATTAGCCGCGGGCGGTAGCAGTTTGCGGGATTTCTTTGGCGCAGATGGTAATCCAGGCTATTTCCAGCAGACTTACTACGTGTACGGCCGCACTGGCCTGCCTTGCCTGGTGTGTGGGCAGTTGATTAACACCATCAGGTTAGGCCAGCGGTCTACTTTTTATTGCGCGACCTGCCAGCCGCGTGCCTTTGTGTAAGCTTAGGTTTTCTGTAATGCCTGCCTGGATCAATCGGCCTGAATCAGGGCGGCTTGGTTATCCGCATCGCTATCAGGCTTGATGCAATTGCGTCCTGCATGCTTGGCTTCGTACAGGTGATGATCGGCCCGTTCCACCACCTGTGCAAACGCTTCACTCTGCTGCATTTCTGCAAGACCGGCACTAATCGTCACCCTGACTACCTGGTTATTAAAGTGGAATTGCAAGCCAGCCACTGCTGCGCGGATGATTTCCGTAATGCCTTTCGCGCGGTCAAGATCACACCCGGCAAGTAACAGCAGGAATTCCTCCCCACCCCAGCGGCATACAATGTCTTCTTCACGCACATGCGATTTGATCAATTGCGCTATGCGGGTCAGCACCAGGTCACCCGCCTGGTGGCCGTAGTTATCGTTAATCAGCTTGAATAAATCAATATCGAGCAGCACCAATGAGAGGGATTCGTCGCGACGTTTGCAGCGTGCAACCGCCTGTTTGAAATAGAACTCAAATACCTGGCGGCTGGTCGCACCGGTCAGTTTATCCTGCGTCGCCATCGCTTCCAGTCTCTCGTGGTACCCACGCACTGCAAAATGCGCGAGCAGCAAGACGATTACGCTGATGACCAGGGCCACTATCATGTTGATAATAAATGCAGTTTCAATCCGCTCCGAACTCGGGTCGTTGACCTGTTCTACAATCAAATACCAGTCAAACTCAGGCACCAGCCTGCTGTTAAGGTAAAGCGTACTGCCGTTACTGGTTTTAAGTGAAAATGAGGCGCTGGGCGAGGTGAGGATTTTGACAAACGCTTTATCCAGCGCTGGCTTGTTTTTGTTGTGCAGCTCGGAATGATACTGGCTGCTGCGCAACATGACGTCGCCCTGGCGGTTCACAAAATAAATTTCACGGCCATAACGTTTCTGGTAGTTTTCTATCAGTTCAACTACCGATTGCAACGCCAGCCCCACACCTATGATGCCGATGAAATTACCGGATTTATCCTCAATGCGGTAATTGACAAAAATACTCAGCCGGCGCTGGTCGGCGGTATCGTGATCTATGTTGATGACGTACGGGTGATGGGATTTTTTTGCTTCGAAATACCAGCTTTCATCTTCATTGGTTTCTGATACTTTTTTTAGCACACCGGTAGGATGATAGTAAAGCCGGGATTTTTCCGAGATAAAGAACGCGGTGATGGTGTTATATTTTTTCTGTATCTGCGCCAGGTAACTGGTCATCTTGCTGGCGTCTTTTTCACCATTGTTGACCCAGTCAAACACAAATACATCGTTGGCCATCAGCGAGGAGATCAGCAAAGGCTGCAGCAAATCACGCTGGATTTCTGAATAGATATTGTCACTGGTGAGGGGCAGCATTTCTTGCTGCAGGCGTTCGGTGAGGGAGTCTTTGGCGACGAAGTAACCGATCAGGCTGGTCGCCAGAAAGCCCGTCAATACGATGACGCTGAGGAGGATGGTGTAAAACCGCTTGTTAACTACCATAGAATTCTTGCTGAGTGAGTAAAACGATCCCGGGCATTATCACGAATGCCATACTTTTTTGTTAACTGGAACAATCACTGCTTTAAACGGTTATTCATCAATTGGTCATTTGAAAATGATTAAAGTTTTATACAATGTTTGGATTAATGCTATTCCGTATGTCTGCGTGAGGCATGTTCATACAAGTAGCCATGCGGTGGTTGTGGTGTTCCGCCTAATTTCTGGGGCAGCAATGAGCCGATCACCATGGCAATCGCGCTGACCAATAACCCCAGCAATTGCGCAGGTATCAGGCTTTTTTCTCCGACCATCACTTCCACCCATATCCAGCTGCCTATGCCTAAAATAATAGCAGCCAGCGCGCCCTGGCTGGTGGCACGTTTCCAGAATGCGCCAAACAACAAGGGCACAAATGCACCGGCCAGCGTGATTTTATAGGCGCTTTCCACCATGCCGAAAATGGAAAGCTCAGAATTCAACGCATAAAACAGCACCATGCCGGCAAAGCCGACCAGGCACAGGCGCATGACACGCAGGAAAGCGTGGTCATTCATGTCGGGTACAAATCCCTTGATCACGTTTTCTGCAAAGGTGACAGAAGGGGCCAGCAAGGTTGCCGATGAACAACTCATGATCGCAGACAGCACAGCGCCAAAGAAGATCGCCTGTGCCAGCAATGGCGTGTGTGTCAGTACCAGTGTTGGTAATACGCGTTGCGAATCGGTTTTAACCAGCGCGCCAAAAGTGGCCGGGTCTATCAGGGTGGCCGCATAGGCAATAAACATGGGCACAAAGGTGAAACAGAAATAAATGCTGGCGCCGAGCAGGGATCCCCACAAGGCAATATTGGCGGTCTTGGCCGAGGTGATGCGCTGGAAAACATCCTGCTGCGGAATAGAGCCCAGCATCATGGTCAGCCAGCCGCCGAGAAAGGTCAGCCACACGCTCCAGTTGGTGGATTGCGGAAAGAAATGCAGTTTTCCGGCATTGCGGGCGTGCTCGATCACTGGGGCAATGCCACCAGTTTGGCTTGAAACAATGCTGGCGATATAGAGCAAGCCACCGATGACTACGATCATCTGCACGAAATCCAGAATGGCGACTGACAGCATGCCGCCCAGGGTGGTGTAGGTGAGCACAATCGCGGTACCAGCTATCATGCCGGTCTGTTCGGAAATGTAGCCATCGCTGATCAGGTTGAATATCAGTCCCAGCGCCTTGATCTGGGCAGCGACCCAGCCCATGTAAGAAACGACGATAGCAATGGTGGTGAGTATCTCTACCGTGCGGTTATAGCGCATGCGGTAAAAGTCACCCAGGGTCAGGATATTGAGTTTGTACAGTCGGCTGGAAAAGAAAATACCCGCCAAAACCAGGCACATACTGGATCCAAACGGATCAGCCGCGACACCGGTCAAACCTTCTCGCACGAACGTCGCGGAGACGCCAAACACAGCTTCGGCGCCAAACCAGGTGGCAAATACGGTGGCCATGACTACCGGTAGCGGTAAATGACGGCCGGCAACGGCATAGTCTTTGGTACTGTGGACGTTTCTGGCTGCAAACAGGCCGATTGCAATGGAGACCAGCAAATACGCTATCACAAACCAGATCAGCACTGTCCGTTTCCCTTAAAGCCGTTGCAAACGGCAGATTTTAAAACAAAAATTATTGATTGATAAAGTTTCTTTTTGGCTGGAAATAAGAAAAGCCTGAATCTCAGGCTTTCTACCCTGCATGATCTATGCGTTTATCAGGCAAAGTTTATGTCAGCAGGAATAGGATGACGCTACTTGCCTGCAACAGCACTAGCACCACAATAGCGGCCACTAGCCATTTTTGCCATTTTGATTGTTTCTGCTGGACGGCTATCAGGGTGTCAATATGGGTTTGCTGTTTGGCAAACTCGCTTTGGTTGCGTAAGTATTGCTCGAATAACCTCGGTATTTCAGCCGCGTGTGCTAACACGTAAGGCAATTCATGCTTGGCTGATTTGATCAACCTGCGCCAGCCAATCTGTTCGCTCATCCAGCGCTTGAGGAAGGGTTTGGCGCTATGCCATAAGTCAATACTCGGGTCCAGCTCGCGCCCCATGCCTTCAATGTTGAGCAGGGTTTTTTGCAGCATGATCAGCTGTGGCTGGATATTAACGCCAAATCGGCGTGACATCTGGAACAGGCTGAGCAGTGTTCTGCCAAAGGAAATATCCTTGAGCGGCTTTTCGAAAATCGGTTCGCAAATGGCACGAATCGCGGTTTCCAGTGCTTCCACGTTGGTATCCGCAGGTACCCAGCCGGATTCAATATGTGCCACTGCGACATCGCGGTAATCACGGTTGAAGAATGCCAGGAAGTTACGCGCCAGGTAATACTGGTCTGTCGGCGACAGGCTACCCATAATGCCAAAATCCAGCGCAATAAACTTGCCTTTATCCGGCCCTTCGGTCACTACCTGAATATTGCCCGGATGCATGTCGGCATGGAAAAAACCATCCCGGAACACCTGGGTGAAAAAGATTTCAACGCCTTCATGCGCGAGTTGCGTGAGATTGATGCCTGCGGCTTTAAGGGCGTAAATATCGCGCACCGGCGTGCCG
>DATHWT010000100.1:0-7518 GCA_035460345.1 Methylophilus sp.
CAAAGTCGACCCGAAATTTGCCGATTACACTGAAGAAGATTTCAAGGCAGGTGGCTTCCGCGTAGTGCCTAATGCCATCGTGCGTAAAGGCTCTTTCATCGCCAAAAACACCGTGTTGATGCCTTCTTACGTCAACATCGGAGCTTATGTCGGCGAAGGCTCAATGGTAGATACCTGGGCAACCGTAGGTTCATGTGCGCAAATCGGTAAAAATGTGCACTTATCAGGCGGCGTAGGGATTGGCGGCGTTCTGGAACCAGTGCAGGCGGGACCAACCATCATTGGTGACAACTGCTTCGTCGGTGCACGTTCAGAAGTTGTTGAAGGCGTGGTTGTTGAAGATAACTGCGTCATTTCCATGGGCGTATACATCGGCCAGTCTACCAAAATCTATGACCGCGAAACCGGCGAAGTGCATTACGGCCGCGTACCGGCTGGTTCAGTGGTTGTGTCCGGTAACCTGCCTTCCAGCGATGGCAAATACAGCCTGTATTGCGCAGTGATCGTGAAAAAAGTCGATGCCAAAACATTGAGCAAAGTCGGCATTAACGAATTATTACGTGGCATCTAAGCTATTGAATATTAATATGGAATTGCTTTAAATTCGTACCTTTTGCCAGATGAGCTGGCTGTTACTTTACAGCCAGCTCAAGTTGCCAGCAGTACAGGTCGATATAGTAGTGATTCTCGTTAAGCATAAGTAAAGACGAGATTTTTAAGTATGGAGAGATAGTTACCCGGCAGCAAATCTTGCATTAACTGTACTTGCATCAATGTAGTAGTGTCACAACACCAACAATCACAATAATCGTGTAATTACTCACAATATGACTACAACGCAATTCCTTATCCCGATTCTGTTCACACTCAGTGTGGTCGGGTGCTATTTTGCGTTTGAACTGGTCGACAGGCTGCGCAAAGTCACCGCCAAAGACCACGACTCCATGCTCAGGAAGAATGCGCTGCTCGTAGCACTTGGTGTATTCCTGCTGCACTGCGGCTACCAGATGTCCGCAGACAACTTCCCCAAGATCACTGAACACCCGGTCGACTTTATTGGCAGCCTGTTGTGTGCATACATGCTTGCACTCTCGCTACTCAATACAGTCAACAAAAAAAGACTGCCACTGCGTGAACTGCTATATGCGTCATTTGCGGCCGCCATCAGCGGTTACCTGCTTTCCTATTTCTACCAGATCAGCGCCGGTACCATTAATGCCCGCATTGATACCTGGACTGCCCTGTTTGCATTTTTCCTGACCTGCCTGACTTCGGCCCTCGCCATTGTCACCATGCTCTGGATCAAGAGCTATGAAGGCAAGGCGCTGCAACGCCTGAAAGTGATGTTTTCAGTCGAAATTGCCTTGGGCTTCCTCGCCTCCCATGCGGCGATCAACCTCAGCATTTTGCATAACAATATGTTTATCGGTCAGCCTACTGACCAGGCGGGCAATTACCTGGTGCTGTTGCTAACGCTGGCACCGATACTGCTGTTTATCACCTCGTTTATCCTGGTGATTTTTTACGAGCGTAATGTCGATCTCGCGCAAAGCAAACTGACTTTCCGCAATACACAGGGCGTGAACAAAAAATTCCTTGCTTACGACCCGCTCACCCACTTGCCTAACCGCGATGCGCTCAACCAGCACCTGGCCATCAGCGCCAAACGCTGTGACCGTAATGGTGAATCACTGGCGCTTGCCTACATAGACCTTGACCATTTTAAACCGGTGAATGACCAGTTTGGCCACCACATTGGCGACTTGCTGCTGATTGAAGTTTCCAAGCGCATCAGTAACGCTATCCGTAACTGTGATTATGTGGCACGCGCCGGTGGTGACGAATTTATTGCCGTCCTCAGCGAAATCGAAAATCACCAGAGCGTGGTGACCGTGATACAGCGCATTATTGATTCGCTGCGTGAAATCTTTGTCATTGAAAATCATGTGATCGAGATTTCCTGCTCTATCGGTATTTCCATGTATCCACAGGACGGCAACCTGCAAAAACTCAAATTGAATGCCGATGCGGCCATGTACAAGGCCAAGGAAAACGGTAAGAACCAATACCGCTTCTTCGATGCCGAAATCGAGCAAGCCTCGGATGAAATGCAGCAAACCCGTGTTGAACTCAAAAAAGCCATTACCGAGCAGGAATTCAGGCTGCTGTTCCAGCCTAAAGTCGATGCAGTGACACGCCTGGTGCATGGCGCAGAAGCCTTGTTACGCTGGCAGCACCCTAACCGTGGCCTGCTATCGCCTACCCATTTTATTGAAGCAGCCGAGCGGTTTGGCATGATTGAAGAAATCAATGCCTGGGTGATTTCACAAACCTGCAGCACTATCAGCAAGGCCAGGGATAGAGGCATAGACCTGAGTATTTCGGTCAACCTGTCTAACCAGCAATTCAGGAACAAGCACCTGGATGCACATATTCAATCCATCCTGGAAGAACACCAGGTGGAAGCGCGAAACCTGATCCTGGAAGTGTCAGAAACCACGGCTATCCATCACCAGGCGCAGTTCAAGGAAACCCTGCGCCACTTTAAAAAGCAGGGCCTGAAAATCTCCCTGGATGATTTTGGTTTGCACCCGTTCAGCCTGACGCATCTGCAAGATCTTGAGATCAGCGAAGTCAAACTGGACCGGTCACTGACCAAAGGCGTGGCGGCTTCAAAAACCTCGCTGTCGATTGTTGAAGCCATTGTCAAACTGGCACATGCGCTGGACCTGAACGTGGTTGCCGAAGGCGTGGAAGACGAAGACCAGCGCCAGGCCCTGGTCAGTATTAACTGTGACCAGATGCAGGGCTACCTGTTCTCGAAACCGGTAGAGCAAAAATTCCTGTTTGATGTATTCAGTGAACTGCAACTCAAATCCACAACAAAAAGCCTGTTTTAGCCTTTTGCGCTGATCGTATGCATTCAATTTGAAGGCGCCATCAAGCCCAGGCCAACCCGAATAAATTTCAACACCCAAGTCGCTGGCTGGTAAAATGCTTTCTTTGACCAAGAATTACCGTCATGAAACTTTACGGCATCCCCAATTGCAGCACCGTCAAAAAAGCACGGGCCTGGCTGGATCAACACGCAATCGCTTACGAATTCCACGACTTTAAAAAGCTCGGCCTGGACGCTGCCACCGGCCAGCAATGGCTAACCCAGCAGCCCTGGGAAAAGCTTGTCAACCGCAGCGGCATGACCTGGCGCAACCTGAGTGACGCCGAAAAAAATGCGGTGGTTGATGCCACCAGCGCCTTGCCGCTGATGCAGGATAAGACCTCAGTCATCAAACGTCCGGTATTGGTTAATCAAGAACAGATTCTCGCACTTGGCTTCAACGAAGCCGACTATTCCCAACTTTTTGCCAAAGAATAATGCTTATGTCCAAGACACTGGAACTTGCCATTGATTTACTCAACCGCCGTTCACTGACACCGGCAGATGCCGATTGCCAGGAAACCATGATTGCGCGCCTGGAGCCTCTGGGCTTTAAGATCGAACGCATGCGCTTTGGCGAAGTAGATAACTTTTATGCTCGCCGCGGGACTTCTGGTCCTTTGCTTGTCTTTGCCGGACATACCGATGTAGTGCCTACCGGACCACTGGATCAATGGCATACACCACCATTTGAACCTACCATAAAAGACGGGATGCTATATGCGCGTGGTGCGGCGGATATGAAAACTTCGCTGGCAGCGTTTATCACCAGTATTGAAGAGTTCATTGCGGAAAATCCTGATCACCCTGGCTCCATTGGTTTGCTGGTGACTTCTGACGAAGAAGGCATTGCCATTGAAGGCACGGTCAAAGTGGTTGAAGCGCTACAGGCGCGCGGTGAGACTTTTGATTACTGCATCGTCGGCGAACCGACCAGCAACAAGCTGGTAGGCGACATGATTAAAAATGGCCGCCGTGGTTCACTATCAGGGAAGCTCGTTGTTAAAGGGATACAAGGCCATATCGCTTACCCGCACCTGGTGAAAAATCCGATTCATTTAGTCGCGCCTGCGATTAAAGACATGGTGGAAACCGTATGGGATAACGGCAACGAATACTTTCCGCCTACCTCATGGCAAATTTCCAATATGAATGGTGGCACCGGCGCGACCAATGTGGTGCCAGGTGAAGTAGAGATCCTCTTTAACTTCCGCTACTGCCCGGAAGTCGATGGTCAGGGCAGTGAAGAAACCAGCCTGCGCTCACGTGTGCATGCCATCCTGGACAAACATGCGCTGGAATATACGCTGGACTGGGAACATAACCAGTCTTACATCACGCCACGCGGTGAACTGGTGGCCGCTATCAGCGAGGCAATTCAACAAAGTTACGGAATCACGCCGGAACTATCGACCACAGGTGGTACTTCTGATGGCCGCTTTATCGCTGACATTTGCCGGGAAGTGATTGAGTTCGGACCTTTGAATGCCACCATCCACAAATTGAATGAATGTGTGGCGGTAGCAGATATTGAACCGCTCAAGGAAACCTACAAACGCACCATGCAGTTACTGCTGAAATAAGATATGACCAACACTTTACAAACGATACGTGACTGGCTGCGCTACGCTGTCAGTCGTTTTGAAAACTCAGATATCTTTTACGGCCACGGCACCGACAACAGCTATGACGAAGCCGTCTGGCTGGTCATGAGCGCCCTGCACCTGCCGCACGACACACTGGATAACTTCCTCGATGCGCGTCTGACTGTAGAGGAAAACCAGCATCTGGCTACACTGGTAGAAAAGCGCGTCACCGGGCACACACCTACCGCCTACCTGGTCAATGAGGCCTGGTTGCGCGGATATAAATTCTACGTCGATGAACGTGTGATCGTGCCACGTTCGTTTATCGCCGAACTGCTGGAAAATGGCCTGCAACCGTGGGTAGAGTTTCCGGAAATGGTCGAATCTGCTGCTGACATCTGTACCGGATCTGGCTGCCTGGGCATATTACTGGCTGAAGCATTCCCGAATGCGCATATCGACGTCATCGATATTTCCCCGGATGCCATTGATGTCAGCAATATCAATATCAAGCGCTACGCATTGGAAGACCAGGTCCAAGCGGTGCAATCCGATATGTTTACTGCGCTCAAGGGTCGCAAATATGATGTGATCATCAGCAACCCGCCTTATGTGGATGCACCTAGCATGGCTGAACTGCCGGCTGAGTATCGCCAGGAACCTCAACTAGCATTAGGCAGTGGCGATGCCGGATTGGATCATACGCATACATTGCTAAGCCAGGCCGGTGAGTATTTAAATGATGGCGGCGTACTGATCGTTGAGATTGGTCATAACCGCGATGCACTGCATGAAGCTTATCCTGACTTGCCATTCACCTGGCTGGATACCAGTGGCGGTGACCAGTTTGTGTTTATGCTGACTAAAGAAGACTTGAGTGAAGCTGGCTTACAAGCTGGGTAAGAAGGCGTGCTTGTATGAAAGAAAACATTTTTCCTGCGTACCCTTTGCCTTTAACGCAGGACACAATTGAATATTTTAACGATTTATAGATGTCATTACATAAGGTCGGCAAAGAGTACCGCCATCTACCCACTCGCCTTATCGCGTTAATAAACCTCACTGAGGTTTATTAACGAACTATCCGCGCCCGCGATCTTTGTCACTGCGTTTTTTGGCACCCGTGTTCACACGTGCATTCTGGCGTGAAGCCTGTTTCAAATCTGAATCCTGACGGATACGTCGGCTACCGGGCGGCGGTGCAGGGCGTGCAGGTTTTTCCGTCGGTGCTGCGCCATTGGCGCTTTCCAGCAGACTGCGGCGCTGTTTGCGCACTTTAGGCACAAACACGCTGGTCGCACGGTCTTTTTCACGCGGACTTAACTGTTTGAGTGGCTTGTTTGGCACCGACAAACCCGCCCACTCCAAAATACCCACCACCTGTTTCTGTTCCAACTTAAGCATGGTGCCGCGTTTAAGGCGTGGCGGTAAGTTGATAGGGCCAAAGCGCACACGCATCAGACGACTCACTGGCAAATGGAATGCCTCGAATAACCGACGGACTTCGCGGTTACGGCCTTCTTTAATCACCACCTGGTACCATTTGTTGACTCCTTCACCACCACTGGCGTGGATACTCTCAAAATTAGCCGGGCCGTCTTCAAGTTCAATGCCCTGCTTCAGTTGCGCTAACTGGTCTTCAGTCAGTTCACCCAGAATACGCACAGCATACTCGCGCTCGACTTCATAACGCGGATGCATGAAATGGTTAGCTAACTCACCCGAATTAGTAAATATCAGCAAACCACTGGTATTCATGTCCAAACGGCCGATTGCAATCCATTTACCCTGTTTAATTTTCGGTAATTTATCAAATACAGTGGCGCGGCCTTCCGGGTCATCCTGGCTGACCAGTTCCCCTTCCGGTTTGTGATACAGCAATATCTGCGGCAGTTCCGGCTCAAACGGCAGGTGCAGGATGCGGCTATCCAGGCGCACGATATCCTGCTCATTGACGATGGCACCGACCAGTGCCACCTGACCATTAATCGTGATGCGGCCACTTTCAATCAGCGTTTCCATATCGCGGCGCGAACCAAAGCCGGCCAGTGCCAGCAGTTTATGCAAGCGATGCCCTGCACGTGCCGGAGCAGCCGACTCATGACCCTCTACTTCTGTAACAGGTGGCTGGGGGACTGCTGGACGTTTTGCGGGGGAACCTGGTTTAGGTGTTTTAAATGGACGCGCCATGTTTAACCTCTTGAATGAAGGCTGTATTTTACCGTATTTAAAGGGTTCGCCCTAAGGCTAAATCTTGCCAGGCTGGAAAAGCTAATCCGGAAACCGGGCTTGAACCAGTCTCAAGCAATATCCGCATGCACCACTTGCAGTTGCAGGTTCCTGGCGCCATTAAATTGGTTGATTTGCAGGGCGTAAGCGAGAGTCACTTTTTCCGGCAGAAAAATGGCATGCTGAAAATAAATGGCCTCAAACTGCGCGCCCTGCTTTTGCAGGCGCAACTTCAGGTGTTTTTCGCCCAGGATACGCTGTTGTATGACTTCAAAATCATCATAGAACAACGGTGGTGGAAAGCCCTGGCCCCATACCTGATGCCCTAGGATTTCTGCATTCTGCAGCGTCATTTCCTGCACTTCCAGGGCGCCATCCGTTTCCAGCACTTGTTGCAGGATTTCAGCATTGATCAGTTGCTGAACCACTTGTTCAAAGGTTTGCTGAAAACGTGCAAAATCCTGAGCGCGTATGCTCAGGCCAGCCGCCATGGCATGCCCACCGAATTTGATGATTAAATCGGGCTGTAATTTGGTCACCAGGTCCAGTGCATCTCGCAGGTGCAGGCCCGCGATCGAACGACCTGAGCCTTTGATCAGGCCGTCTCCAGCATCTGCAAATGCAATCACCGGCCGGTGAAAACGTTCCTTGATACGCGAAGCCAGAATGCCAATCACGCCCTGATGCCAGTCTGGCTGAAACACACTGATGGTGTATTGGCTATCCTGGAAATCCTGTTCCAGGTCGGCCATCGCATCCCACTGC
>DATHWT010000101.1:0-3295 GCA_035460345.1 Methylophilus sp.
TGCTATCCAGGCCATTGCGTACGTTGAAATCACTTTCTTCGCTGGAGACAGAAAATTTGTTCCAGGGGCAAATCAGCTGACAATCATCGCAGCCATAGACTCGGTTGCCAATCAGCGGACGTAACTCCAGGGGAATACTGCCTTTGTGTTCAATGGTAAGGTAGGAGATACAACGTCGCGCATCGAGCTCATAAGGCGCGACGATGGCCTGGGTAGGGCAGATATCGATACACGCGCTGCAACTACCGCAATGTGAGCTGGTAGGTGGGTCTATCGGCAAAGCCAGATTGGTGTATATCTCGCCGAGGAAAAACCACGAGCCTTGCTGGCGGTTGAGCAGCAAGGTGTGTTTGCCGCGCCAGCCCACGCCGGCTTTGGTCGCCAGGGCGACTTCCAGCACCGGTGCGCTATCGGCAAAGACACGGTACTCAAAGCTGCCATAATTTTCTTCAATACGCGTGCAAAGTTGTTGCAGTTTTTGCCGCATGACTTTGTGGTAATCCCGACCCATGGCATAGCGGGCGACATACGCCTTGTTGGGGTCTTCAAGAATCTTCCAGCCGTCCTGTGCATCGTCCGGCATGTAATTCAGGCTCACCGAGATCACACGCAAGGTACCGGGCACCAATTCTGCCGGCCGGCTGCGCTTGGAGCCGTGTTTTGCCATATAATCCATGTCGCCATGGTATTTTTTTTCCAGCCAGCGCATAAACCCTGGCTCTGCGGCGGACAGGTCAGTATCGGTAATGCCGATATTGCCAAAGCCCAATTCGCGCGCCCAGTCCTTGATCGTGGCCGCCATTTTCTCGGCAGCATGATGATCAGGTAAATGAATGGGGGCGGGATGTGAATGGTGTGACATGACAGAAACGTATTCTACACAGATTTTAAAAGACGAAGCAGCGACCACGCATGCGGCAGATGTGCTGGCAAAGCAGTTACAGCCAGGGCAGGTGATTTACCTGCATGGTGACCTGGGTGCCGGTAAAACGACGCTGGTGCGCGGTATCCTGCATGCGCTGGGCCATAGCGGCAAAGTCAAAAGTCCCACTTATACCATCGTAGAACCTTACAACCTGGCGATCGCTTCATGTTACCATTTTGACTTGTACCGCTTTCAAGACCCTGAGGAGTGGGAAGCCGCCGGATTCAGGGATTATTTCAATGCCACCAGTATTTGCCTGGTCGAATGGCCGGAGAACGCCGGTGCTTTATTACCAGTTGCCGATATTAGTATTCAATTTGATATTTTGCCACATGGGCGCGTGCTGCATATCACCAGCCAGCAAACGCTATCATTGGAAGGTCTATGCCAGTAAGTCGTTTTAACTGCTTTAAAGTTTGGTTGCTGTCAGCTTTATTCGCATTCAGCATTGCATCACATGCAGCTGAAGTGATTCTAGCCAATTTGCAGCAGCAGGGCAGCCAGGTCCATTTAGAGCTGTTGTTAGACCAGCAGATTAAATACCGGGTATTCACACTCGATAACCCGTTTCGCGTAGTGATTGATATGGATACTGTCGCTATTAGCCCCACTCTGAAGGCACTCCCCCCGCAGTTGGATCCTCAGCATCCTTATCTTTCTAAAATCCGTATTGCGCCGTTTACCGAAAACACTACCCGGCTGGTGTTTGATATTAAATCTGATATCAAACCTTTGGTGACTGATATGAATGCCGGTAATTCGCAACAACGCCTGGCTATCAGCATTGCCCCGGCCACAACCACAACAGAGCCACCACTGGGTTCACCGGCCTTGGCACATACCAAAAAACTGCAGGAATCAGAGGCTGGCATCAGCGAGGAAAAACCTGGCAATGCCAGTGAGTCAATCGCTGAACCAGCAACCCCTACTCCATCAACTGAAAAACCTGCAGAGAAACCAGTTGTAGATAAACCTGCTGAAAAGCCAGTTGAAAAACCTAAACAAGCTAAACCAGGCCAGAAAATCATCACCATTGCGATTGATGCGGGACACGGTGGCGAAGACCCCGGTGCCAGAGGTGCCAAGGGCAGCCATGAAAAGAATATTACGCTAGCGATAGCACGCAAACTAAAACAGCAGATCGATGCCGAAGATAATATGCAGGCAATCCTGATCCGTGATGGCGATTACTTTGTGCCACTGGGTGACCGCGTCAAGAAAGCACGCGCGGCTAAAGCAGACCTTTTTATCTCGATTCACGCTGATTCGTTTATCAATAGCACCGCGCGGGGTTCTTCCGTGTTTGCCTTATCCGAACGAGGCGCCACCAGTGCCGGTGCGCGTTATCTGGCGAAGAAAGAAAATGCGGTGGATTTGATTGGGGGCGTAGCGATTGATACGCGGGATATGGACCTGGCGCGTACCTTGCTGGATTTATCGCAAACAGCAACGATTCATGACAGTATCCGGATGGGTAAAGCGGTATTAGGACGAGTTGCCAAGATTAATACCCTGCATTCCAAATACGTGGAACAAGCGGCGTTTGCAGTATTGAAATCACCGGATATTCCTTCAATTTTAGTGGAAACGGCGTTTATCAGTAATCCTGAAGAAGAGGCCAGGTTGAATGATGACGGTTATCAGGATAAGTTGGTAAATGCGATCTTGTCGGGGGTGAAGTCTTATGTCGCGACGAATCCTTCGTTTTCTAAGAAATAAGAGTCAGTTTCAACTCGATATTTTTATACTAACCGAAGGTAAAGCAGAGTGTGCGAAGTATGCTCTGCGTATGCGAGACGGCTGGTTTTAGCGCGGACTCTTGCATATAAAATCCCGTCATTCCGGCGGCGGCCAGAATCCAGGCCAGGTCCATGCTTAGCTTGGTGACAATAATGCATAAGTGTTGCATTTGCTAGAAATTCTAATCAGTATTTCTTTGGATAGTTTAAGTATTCGTTCCAATCCACTATTCTTTTTCGCCCCTCGGCGAGTGACTTTTCTTTGCTTGCCCAAAGAATAAGTAACCAAAAGAAAAGGCACCCTAGCTTCCGCTTGTATCCTGCGTTGCTCGCAAAAATAAGCGGTCGCGAAACTCATCCTAGCGGCCAGCACAAAACGCAGGCCACTGCGGGATTCAAACAGTCGCTCCCTTGTTCCTTATTTTGACTCCGCTACTCGGCGCGTCAGATAGGGGCACGTTTAGACCACCACGATGAGACAGCCTAGGAGAGCTATGGACAGAGGGCGCTAAGTAACCTTTTTAATCCCAAAGATTAAACACAACAAACCAATTACGTTGTTTTGTTTTTTTCTTTGTTTTATTTCAATAGTTGAGCGGGATTAAGTGTGGAGAGTCTCACTTAACCAAAA
>DATHWT010000102.1:0-6772 GCA_035460345.1 Methylophilus sp.
GGTCGGCCATCGCATCCCACTGCATCTCTGCCTCGATCTGTTTGCGCTCGGCATTCAGCACATGTAACTGCTGTGCATATATCATGGCCTCCTGTGGCGTGGTTGCCAGCAGGCAACGGATACCGATGGTCATATCATCCAGCCTGCCCGCGGCATTCAGGCGTGGGCCGACATAAAACCCCATATCTTGTGCGGTCACCTGCTCGGCATTGCGCCCTGCCAGCTTCAATATCGCCAGGATACCCGGGCAAGCCTGTCCCTGTTGGATACGCTTGAGGCCTTGCCGCACGAGGATACGATTATTGGCATCCAGCTTGACCAGGTCAGCCACTGTGCCCAATGCCACCAGATCCAGCAGACTGCCTAGGTGAACTGACTCTTCAGCGAATAAACCACGTTGCTTGAGCTCGGCGCGCAAGGCGATCAGCACATAAAATATCACGCCTACCCCGGCCAGATGTTTGCTCGGGAAATCACAACCGCGCTGATTGGGGTTGACGATACAATCAGCAATCGGAGCCTGATCGGCAGGCAAATGGTGATCTGTGATCAGCACCTGCATGCCTAAGGCTTTTGCCGCAATGACACCATCGATACTGGCAATACCGTTATCCACCGTTAAAATCACATCTGGCTGCTGTTGTGCGGCAAGCGCGACAATTTCCGGGGTTAAGCCATAGCCATACTCAAACCGGTTGGGCACCAGGAAATCCACCTGCGCGCCCATCATGGTCAGCCCACGCATGGCGACGCTGGTCGCAGTCGCGCCATCCGCGTCATAATCGCCAATGATCAGGAGTTTTTTCTTTTCCTGTATGGAATCGGCCAGCAAGCGCGCCATCTCGGCACAGCCTGTCAGTGCCTGCGGCTTGAGCAGATGCGGCATGTCCTGCAAAGTCCAGTCCTCAACCGACACTGCCCTGGCGGCCAACAAGCGGGCCATCAAGTCTGGTAAGCCTTGTGCCTGTAAGGCCTGGAAAGAGGTTGCTGAGTATTGTCTTTGCTGGATTTTCATTTTAGCAGACTTATATTCTATTCCGGATAAAACCAATCGCCCTTAAATAGACTCGGGTAACTTAAAAGTTGGCAATGAAGCTTCAAGCATGTCAAACAAGGCCAGTAACGTATAAGCCTTGCGCCAGAATTGCCAGCGATAACGCTTTCGATAGGTCACGCGTACGCTGCGCTCGGCCAGTGGTAATACAATCTCAAGCGTAGATACGCGGCCTTTCTGTAATACAGCAGAAAGACTTTGCCAGTCGACCTGATCTAGCTGGTCAACCACCATCAGCGCATTCGTGATGGCCGAATCCTCCAGCGCCTGCGCCATAGACAGCTGTTTCACTGCCGGTAGCTGAGATAGCTGCAACCCGTCAAATACTGCACCGGCGCCAAATACAGCTTGCCACTGATGTTTCCATACCGGCATATCCGGAACACTGGCAAACCACAGGCTGTTCAATTGCGCTGGCCAGCCCGGCAAGCTTTGATCATTAGAAAGCGGGTGCAGCAGCATCTGGCTTTCATTGGTCCATTGCCGTATCAGCGACGCATGTGTGCCTTGTGGCTGCCATTGAAAAGCCTGCTGGTATAGGCAGTCTTGCGGCCAGTGGCACTGGACATCTAAAACATTGTTTGGCTGTATCCACCAGAATCGCTGCTCGGCAGTGGCATGCACGATGAAATCCTGCTGAAAATGCTGTTGCAGGGTCTCCGTCAGATAAGCATAAACTTCCGGCGACAGTGGGACAGTTCCCTTTAGCGAAAAGGTATCCCGTTGCAAGCCCAGTTGCACCGGCAACAGACATAATGCCGGCACACCTTTTACAGAAGCTTGTCGTGCGCGCAGGATTGCCGCCACTTTTGATATCCCAGGTGACACCGTGTGCAAAGTGTCAAATAAAGCGCTCAAAGGCGTCGCTGGCATTACCTGCCAGTCGGCTTTCAAAAGCACGGGGCATTGCTCTGTCAGGCGCTGAATCACAGCCGCTGTTTCGGCCGCTGCATCAGACAAATAATCTGTGATATAAATTTGCTGTATCATGAAAAAACAAATACACTCTTTTGCAAAAACAAGTTAACAAACCTGCGGGCCTGATTGGACTTGCTGGCGGGACTGGATGAACAATCTGGTAAAGTTTGCCAACTTGGTTAAGCCAACTTGGTTAATTACAGCAGATTAATTGTTACCCTAAGTATCTTTTGGACTTATACACGAAATCCGGGGGGATGTCATGACTTCAGCTAGCGCGATTTACCATGCTCGTCCTCACGTATTAACCGTTGCTTTGAATTAAATGAATTACCTGGAACCATGCAATTTTTCCAAACCTTAAGTATTCAGTCCAGACTTCTGTTACTGGTGATCGCACCAGTATTCGCCTTATCTTGTTCCTTCTTGCTGTTTGATTTTCAAGAGCAATTACAGCGAGACGAAGAAAAGCTTAGTCAACATGCGCTGACCACTGCAAAATTTCTTTCTGCTGTCGTTCACAATCAGTCAGAACTGCATGGCCGCCCTTACATAGACCGCTTGCTAAAAGCCAGCCAGCTTGACCGCGAGCCTTACCTCTCACTAATGATTACCGATGCGGATAACCGTCCGCTGGCGCAACTTGGTGCCTCTTTCATCGTGAACGAATCATTACCACAGCAAGAAACTACGGTCATGCAGCAGGCCACGCATGATGTGACCATGGTGAAAATTTTCACTACCGAATCCAAACATGCACTGCTCGGGTTTGTGTTTGTCGCCATTGATAAAGCTGCGATGGTAGAAGATCACCGACAGGCATTTATCAGGAATATCGGTTACATTACTTTGGCACTGATGCTGTGCTCGGTGCTGGTGTATTGGGTGAGCCGCTCCATTAGCCAGCCTATCCGCGAATTGACAGCGGCTTTGAAACGGTTTGTGGTGGGTAACCAGCACATCAGCCAGGTCAAGAATACACTGCCTGAAATCAACTCCCTGCAAACGACTATCAACGAGATTTCCAGAGAGATGCAGCATGTCGAAGCCGACATGCGTCATCGTATCCAGGATGCGCAGGCACAATTGCGTTATCAGGCACGGCATGATGCACTGACAGGACTGGTCAACCGGCAGGAACTGGAAAGACGCCTGCAGCAGGCGCTGGAAGACGTGAAACAGCATAAAGCCAACCATGTGTTCTGCTATATGGATCTGGACCAGTTCCGCGTCATCAATGATACCTGCGGTCACCCTGCTGGTGACGAAATGCTGCGGCAAATCAGCATGATCTTGAGCCAGCGGATTCGAGCTGAAGATACCTTTGCCCGACTTGGCGGCGATGAATTTGGTTTATTGCTCAGCTATTGCCAGGTTGAAAAAGCGATTGAAATCGCCGTGCAGCTACGCCAGATGGTGGAAGCTTTCAGGTTCATGCATGAAGGCCGCCTGTTCCAGACCGGCATCAGTATCGGCATTGTAGAAGTCACCGCCGACCTTAAAGACGTCGGCCAGATCACCCGCCATGCCGATGCAGCCTGCTACGTGGCAAAAGACAATGGCCGTAACCAGATACATTTGTTCCACCCTGAAGATGATGTCCTACTCAAGCGGCACGTCGAGATGGAGTGGGTATTGCGCATCAACGAAGCCATAGAGCACAATGACTTTGTACTGTATTGTCAGGGCATATTCCCCATGCAGCAGAAAGAGTTGCCGCCTTTTTACGAAATCCTGATACGCAAACGCGACGAACATGGCGGCATTATTCCGCCTGCTGAATTCCTGCCATCTGCAGAACGTTATCACTTGATGACCAAGATTGATCGCTGGGTGATCCAGCATGCGTTCATGGCATTACAACCATTATTTAAATCACAATCGGCCACCAAGCCATTCATTGTCAGCATCAACCTGTCGGGCATGTCACTCGGTGACCCCACTCTACTGCCTTACATTAAAAACTGTTTTTCCAACTATGAAATTTCACCCAGCCATGTCTGTTTTGAGGTCACTGAAACCTCGGCCATCATCAATATCGACAACACCATCAAACTGATTACTGAGCTGAAAGCGATGGGCACAAGGTTTATGCTGGATGACTTCGGCAGTGGCATGTCTTCCTTCAGTTACCTGAAACACCTACCGGTAGATTTCCTCAAGATGGATGGCGCTTACGTAAAAGATATCACCAGCAATAAAGTCGACCTGGCGATGGCCAAAGCCATTCAAAGCGTTGCCGAGTCTATGGGCATTCAAACCATTGCCGAATATGTAGAAGACCAGGCCACCCTGGACTGCCTGGACGAAATGGGCGTGGCCTATGCGCAGGGCTTTTACCTCAACCGGCCGGCGCCACTGAGTGAAGCGCTGTCCCGCCATTTCTCAGCAAATAATACTTCACAAAAATCAACGACGAGTCCTGCATCTGTTGCAACAGATGTCAGTGCTTAATAAGCCTTTGCTTGGAACATCTGAACCCATAATCGCAATCAATATCGCCATTGATTGCTACTTTGCCTGATAAGCTGGCTTGATATTTTAAGACACCCACAAATACCTTATTCAGTGAGTACGCGCCATGCCTCTTCAAATAATCTCACTGGTACGGGGGGTGAAAAGTAAAAGCCCTGAAACACGCTACTGCCCTCCTGACTTAAATATTCAAACTGGTGGATACTTTCCACGCCTTCTGAAATCACTCGCATGCCCAAGCTCCTCGAAATGGCGATCACTGTAATAATGATGCTGTTCTTGCTTTGGTTTGGAATCATGTCCCCTACAAAAGATTGTCTTCTGGGCTCTTTAAAAGGCAGCATGCTGACCAGGTACAAGGTCGTAAGCATTTAAATATTCATTCAAGGGACGTATAAGTCCTTAGACCCTTTCTCCTTAACTTCTTTGCTGTATCCTAATACCTGACAAGCTATATAGAGGGTGAGGTCCATAGTGATAAGAGCAATAATTTCTCTGGTTGCTTTACTAACAGCATCATGCGCACAGCAATCAATTACCACAACAAATACTTATGAAAAGGCAATGCCTTTTTCCAAGACTGAAATAAAAAAAGTTGAAGCCAATCAAGAGGCAGCTTGCGCTAAATATTCTGCCAAATCAAACATTCGAATAAATCGGATGAAAGCAATTAATGCATCCATGAATGAACAAGGCTTAACGCAAAAGCAGAAAAACGAAAGATATGATTATTCAATGGCACACCTGAATGATGGGCTGGAAGACTCCGAGCAGTTAAAAGATAAGTGTGATGCGTTAAATAAAAAGCTTGATGAAATGTATGAGGCAAATCATAAAGCTGGTGATAAATATTTAGATCAGCGAAAACATCAATGATTTGAAGCGGTTATCTGGCGGCTATAGAGGCGATCTATCCCGACTCTAGTCCATTATGATGAAGGGAGGCATATAGCGGCACTGGTATCGGTTATGCTTTTAGACGTGCTGCTGAACGTGCCGGCATTAAAGGCGGAATCTGAAAGCACTGAGAGTGAAGGCGGCGACCGATGCGGAAATGGCGAGATATGAAACATCAGAGATTGAGGTTGGACTAGCTAATACTCTGCTTCAATGACGGAAAGTTACATCAAGATGCGATTGCCGAAACGTTCAGAAGTTGTGTTGCCAATGCCAGCAAAGAAAATAAAAAACGAGACCACATAGAGTCAAAATTGCTAAAGTATTAGAAGGACTTCTAATACTTCTATAACAATGAGGCTTAAATGTTCGCTAAGTTATTTATTTGATTGGTCGGGACGGAGTGATTCGAACACTCGACCCCTTGCACCCCATGCAAGTGCGCTACCAGGCTGCGCTACGCCCCGACATTTGAGTTCAAGCGGGAACCCGCCTGAAAAGAAGGCTGAATTATAAAACAAAACCGCATATTCACTAAGCAGAATATGCGGTTTTGAATATCTGGAAAGCCAATTAAGCGGCGATTTTGAGCAGGTTGATTACCTGCTGTAATTGTTCTCTTAAAGCCAGGATATCGACAGAAGGTAATCTTGAAGCTTCGGCAGCAAGTGCGGCTGTGTTCAAGGTGGATGCCGTGGCAGACTCGGCTGCCAGACGACCGGCCTTCTCGGCTTTCTCGTCCACACCATCCAGGCGGTTACGGGCACCGCTGATGGTAAAACCCTGTTCATATAGCAGCTCGCGAATCTTGCGGATCAGCAGCACTTCATGATGCTGGTAGTAGCGACGATTGCCACGGCGTTTGACAGGTTTCAACTGGGTGAACTCTTGTTCCCAGTAACGCAATACGTGCGGCTTTACACCACACAATTCGCTGACTTCACCGATGGTGAAATAGCGTTTGGCGGGGATAGGCGGTAGCGTGATTTTTTGCGTTTCGACCATGTCTGGATATTAAGTTATGCTTGGGCTTGCAACGGTTGTTCTGCGTAATGCTCTTCTACACGTAACTTCAATTTCTGGCTGGCATGGAAAGTCACCACGCGACGTGCAGAAATCGGTATTTCCTCACCCGTTTTTGGGTTACGCCCTGGACGTTCGGATTTGGTACGCAACTCAAAATTACCGAAACCGGAAAGTTTTACGCTGTCTCCATTTTCCAGTGCATTACGAACTTCTTCAAAAAACGCTTCCACCATATCTTTGGCTTCACGCTTGTTCAGTCCAACTTGTTCAAACAACAAATCAGCCAAGTCAGCTTTTGTGAGTGTCATTAACGATCCCCTGAACCTTCTTATTATGTGAGATGACGCTAGCATTAAATCAACTGGTTATTCGGGCTTAACCCAGCGATTTTCCCAGTGAATA
>DATHWT010000103.1:0-1764 GCA_035460345.1 Methylophilus sp.
TGTGTTATAATGCTGTCCTTGTTGCAACAGCGTTGTAACACCTTGGCGCCCGTAGCTCAGTTGGATAGAGTATTTGGCTACGAACCAAAGGGTCGGGCGTTCGAATCGCTCCGGGCGCGCCAAAAATAAAAGCCTTGTTTCTCACGAAACAAGGCTTTTTTCTTTTCCAATACCTCTCAATCCTTTTGTATTTAAAAGAACCAACTTTTTAAAATAGAGTTGGATTTTTCAAACGCATCAAACTTGAGAAAAGTATTAGTCGTTAATTCTTGCCAATCAAATTGGACTAAATAATCATCGTATGGGCATTGCCTACACCCGCATTCCTGCATAGCGAGAGGCGTGTCAGATATGGTATGCTTTAGCTTTGTTTTTTCATTGGTGTTTTAGTGTCTCTTAATGCTTGTTTGGCGCGGATTGCAGACGATATGCAGCAGGTGGATGTCGTCGTTCGCCAGTCTTTGTCATCCCAAGTTCCGCTGATTAACCAAATCTCAGAATACATCATCCATAGTGGCGGCAAGCGCCTGCGTCCGGCACTGGTATTAATGTCTGGCGACCTGGCTGGTGGTGTCACGCAAGCGCATCATCAGCTTGCAGTTATTATTGAATTCATTCACACCGCGACCTTATTGCATGATGATGTGGTGGATGCCTCTGACCTGCGTCGCGGTAAATCAACTGCTAATCACGTCTATGGAAACCCGGCCAGCGTACTGGTGGGTGATTTTTTGTATTCACGTGCTTTCCAGATGATGGTCAAGTTGCAGAATATGCGCGTGATGGAAATCCTGGCCGACGCAACCAATACCATTTCTGAAGGCGAGGTGTTGCAGTTGCTGAATGTACGCAACATAGGCGTCACTGAGCAGGATTACCTGCAAGTCATCCATTTTAAAACCGCCAAATTATTTGAGGCGGCCACGCGCCTGGGTGCGGTGCAATGCCAGGCTAGTCCAGAACATGAAGAAGCCCTGGCAACCTATGGCATGCATTTGGGCACGGCATTCCAGCTGATTGATGATGTTTTGGATTTAACTGGCGATAGTGACAAAATCGGTAAAACCCTGGGCAATGACCTGGCGGAAGGCAAAGTTACTTTACCTATGCTGTATGCGATTCAGCAGGCACCTACGGCACAGGCCGAGCTGGTAAAACAGGCACTGCTGGAAGGCCAGGTGACGCAGTTAGAGCAGGTGCTTGAGATTCTGCATGCAGTGAATGCATTTGAGTATGTGCGTTCAGTCGCACAAAAAGAAGCTTTGCTGGCCTGTCAGGCGCTGGATATATTTGAATCAGGCCCAGCCAAGCAGGCGTTGCTCGATCTGGCGCAATTTTCCGTCAGCCGCCAGCACTAAAGCCGCAGCATGCATTGACAATACGCATGCTGCCCCGACTAAACCCAGTTAATTAAGCGCAATTGGTTCGCCACTAACGTGGTAATAACTCAATCTCGCGCATTCATTGGTTGCGTTAGTCAGTGCGCCGTCAAACAGCGATTCGCCATCCACATCGACCACCGCATACCCGTTATGATAAAGCGTCACTTCAGCTTGCAGTGTATGGTCCGAGCGGCTTGCAATCGTCGGCAGGCCATGTTTGTGCGAAGCGCGCATGGCGAAGCTGACACAATTTTCCTCTTCCTCTTCACTGTAGACTTCCCAGTGTGATTGTCCGGTCAGGTTTGCCAACCATCCTGGCAGGTCGACTTCAACCCGGCAAATTACCGGTTCGTCCCAGGCAGGATGTTCCACCTGGCCCAGT
>DATHWT010000104.1:0-3891 GCA_035460345.1 Methylophilus sp.
CGGGATAGGTTTCAGGCACCGGCGCTGCGGGCCTGAAATACTCGGGGACCAGCGAGCAACTGCTGATTGAAAGCAGTAACCCCAGTAACAATGTGAGTCGGCTTAACTTCATGCAACATCCTTGGTGGTCGCTGGCTTACGCATCCAGCGCCCGACTACAATAAAAAATAGTGGAACAAAAAAAATTGCCAGCAAAGTGGCGGCGATAATCCCGCCGAGGACGCTGGTACCAATGGCGACCTGCGCGCCGGAGGCAGCGCCGGTTGAAAACGCCAGTGGCAATACACCGACGCCGAATGCCAGTGAGGTCATCACAATCGGCCGTAGACGTTCTTTGGCGGCCAGCAGGCTGGCCTCGATCAGCGGCATGCCTTGCAGCACATGTTCGCGCGCAAACTCCACGATCAGGATGGCATTTTTGGCCGACAGACCAATGGTAGCGATCAGGCCGACCTTGAAGTAGATATCATTCGGCAAGCCACGGATGGTCACGCCCAATAATGCACCCAACACACCTAGCGGCACCACCAGCATGACCGCAAATGGAATCGCCCAGCTTTCATATAAAGCGGCCAGTACCAGGAACACGATCAGGATAGATAAACCGAACAGCATGATGGCCTGACTGCCTGATTGTTTTTCTTCCAGTGATTGCCCGGCCCACTCAAAGCCTATGCCTTTACCCAGCCCCTGCACAATTTTTTCTATGGTCTGCATGGCTTCACCACTGCTGTAGCCTGGCCCTGCCCCGCCATTGATATTGTATGAGGGGAAGCCGTTAAAGCGCGTGCGTTGCGGCGAGCCCATGCCCCATTCCAGCGTCATGATGGAAGACAGTGGCACTAGGCTGCCATCGGCCGCTTTCAGGCGTATCTTCTTGATATCCTCCAGGGTCTGGCGCTGCTTGCCATCGGCTTGTATCAACACTCTGCGCACCTGGTTGCCATAGACAAAATCACCCAGGTAATCAGATCCGAGCAATGTGGCCAGTGAATTATTGACTTCGTCCAGCGAAACACCCAGGGCATTGGCCTTGCTGCGGTTGAGCTGCATATTGACCACTGGCGTGTCGTACAAACCGGCAAACAATACATTGGCCAGTTCAGGATGCTTGGCTGATTCGGCAATCAGGGTATCGCGCGCTTTCATCAAGGTCTCGTTGCCTACGCTAGCTCTGTCGACCAGCTTCAAATCCAGCCCGCCTACGCTGCCCAGCTCTGGCAAAGGTGGCGCATTCATGGCAAAAATACTTAAATTGGGGCGGCCATAGAATTTCTGGTTCACCCTATCCACAATCGCCTGCACCTGCTGTTCGGCTTTAGGCCGCTCAGCCCAGTCTTTCAGTGTGATAAACAGCATGCCGCTGTTGGTACTGGTGCCATAGAAGCTGAAACCACCGACCTCGAAGATAATATCCACCGGTTCATTTTTCTGGATATAGCTGCTCATATCGCCCAGCACTTCTGCGGTTTCCGCCAGTGTCGAACCCTGTGGCAGCGATACCATCACCATAAAGTTACCCTGGTCTTCTTCCGGCAGGAAAGCGCCTGGCAAGCGCATAAATAACCAGGCCACCAATGCCACAATCAGGGCGAATATGGCTAGCCAGCGTAATGGCTTGTTGAGCAAACCACCGGTCAGCGAGGTATAACGCTCGGTCAGCCGCTGGAAACTGCGGTTGAACCACACAAAGAAACCCGCTTTCTTACCCGTCTCATGGCGCAACAGTGTCACACACAACGCAGGCGTCAGCGAAAGCGCCAGAAACGCGGAGAACGCAATGGAAACAGATAATGACAGTGAGAACTGGCGATAAATATTGCCGACTGCGCCACTGAAAAATGCCATCGGGATAAATACCGAGACCAGCACCGCAGTAATGCCAACCACCGCGCCACTGATCTGCGACATGGCCTTCACAGTAGCGTCATAGGCGGACAGGCCTTCGTCCACAATCAGTCGCTCAACGTTTTCCACCACCACGATGGCATCATCGACCAGGATACCAATCGCCAGCACCACGCCAAACATGGTCAGAACGTTGATGGAGTACCCCAGCCAGTACATCACGGCGAAGGTGCCCATCAGGGCAATCGGCACCACAATGGTCGGAATCAGCGTGGCGCGCAGGTTTTGCATAAACAGGTACATGACCAGGAAAACCAGGATCACGGCTTCCACCAGTGTCTGGATCACCTTCTTGATCGAAATAGAGACGAACGCGGAAGAGTCATACGACAGCTGGAAGGCAACATTGGGTGGAAAGTACGGCTGCATCTGCTCCATGGCGACTTTGACGCGTTTGATGGTTTCCACCGCATTGGAGCCTGGCGCCAGTTTGATCGCCATCCCGGCAGCATTTTTACCGTTCACTCTGGTGCTAAAGTTGTAGTCGCTGCTGCCCAGTTCTACCCGTGCCACATCTTTGACCAGTAATGCTGAGCCATCCGGCTGGCTGCGGATGGGCACATTTTCAAAATCTTCCGCAGTCTTGAGGGTCGCCTCGGCTTCCAGCGACACACTCAGTGGCGAGCCTTCCGGTACTCCACTGGCGCCAACCTGGCCTAAGGTCAGCCTGGCGTTGTAGCTGCGCAAGGCATTGGAGATTTCCGTCACACTAACATTCAGGCCCGCCATTTTCTGCGGGTCCGGCCAGATGCGCATGGCATATTCCGGGCTGAAAGATTGCACCTTGCCCACACCCTGCACACGCTTGAGGGTAGGCATGACGGTGGCTGAGGATAATTCGCCGAGGTCGATCTCGCTGTAACGGTTATCTTCTGAAGTCAGCGAGATGATCAGCTGAAAGCTGTCTGCTGACTTCTCAACCGTGATCCCGCTACGACGGACGATCTCCGGCAAACGTACTTCCACGCTTTTGAGGCGGTTTTGCACATCCACGGCTGCCAAATCCGGATTAGTACCCTGACGGAAAGTGACGCTGACTGATGCCGTACCCAGGTTGCTGGTAGCCGAGACATACATCAGGCCTGGCATACCGTTCATCTCGCGCTCGATGATCGAGGTCACGGTTTCTTCCACCACCTTGGCAGACGCGCCGGGATAACTCGCCGCAATATTGACGACAGGCGGCGCAATATCCGGGTATTGTGCAATAGGCAATTGCTTGATGGCAATCAGACCTGCCAGCACGATCAGGATGGCGATCACCCAGGCAAAGATAGGGCGATCAATAAAAAAACGACTCATGGCTTAACTTTCTTCATGCTTAGCTTTGCTGCATGCTGGGCTTTACTCAAAATTTGGCTGTTAAGGCGCAACTGCCTTTGTGATCTTGTCCGTGGCATTGACCTGTTTGGGCGTAACCTTAGTACCTGCCGTTTGCGTAGCGGCATTGGTCACGACCACCTGCTCGCCCGGCTTCAGTCCCTGTTCGACCACCCATTGCTTGTTGACCACGCTACCGGTTTGCACTTCGCGTGACTCCAGCTCGTTTTTGGCATTGACCACCCATACGCGGGCGGAAAACTGGTCGCGCAATAATGCGTCCCTGGGAATCAAAATCGCATTCGGGTTGGTCGCCTGGCGGATTTTTAAACGTACATAAGCGCCAGGCATCAGTTCCTGCTGCGGATTCTCAAAAATGGCACGCATCACCACAGAATCCGTGGTCTGGTTGACTGACACATCTGAGAATGAGAGTTTTCCGGCGCTTGGGTAGGCGGACCCATCCGGCAAGATCAATTCGATTTTAAATTTGCCATCGCTACCCTTGAGTTGCCCGTCACGCAGCGCCTTGCGTAAAGCAAACACTTCCGATGAAGACTGTGCAAAATTCACATACACAGGATTAACCTGTTCCACCGTGGTCATATGCGTGGCTTCATCCTTGCCCACCAGCGCACCCTCGGTCACCAGCGCACGGCGCGC
>DATHWT010000105.1:0-10639 GCA_035460345.1 Methylophilus sp.
CAACTCCCCCATCTCCGCCGGAGAAAGCAACTTTTGCACTGCCGCCACCATAGGCAAATAACGCGCACTGTCTTCCGGTGATATCGCTTCCAGCATCTGCAAAATGCCACAATTAATCAAAAACTGTGCTTGTGAGGTATAGCCCACACAACTCAACCTATTTGCCAATGCCGTTTCCGCCATGGCAGTGAAATTCACATGAGCCGTAACGTCCTGCAGGCCGGGATAGATCAACGGATCATCATGCGCATAATGCTGGAAGTGGCACATAACTGTGCCCTGGCTGCGCTGCGGGTGATAATACTCCCGTGCTGAAAAACCATAATCAAGCATGAGTACCAGGCCTTGCTGCAGCATGGCTGCCAAACTGGCAATCAGGCCCTGCCCCGCCGGAGAAACTTCGGTGACATAGTTGTCCGGCAACTCGCTGGTGTCTATGCCTTCGACCAAGGATGCATCTTGCAGTGGCTTATCCTGCCAGGCAAATTCCTTCTCATATACGACTCCGCGTTCCCACCATTGACCGCTTTTCCAGTGAATCAAATTCACTGGAATCGCATCCAGCATTTCATTCCCCATCACTACGCCGGTAAAACTGTCAGGTAACGTCTCCAGCCATTGCACGCGGGAAAAAACAGCCTCAGGCAATAAGGATTGCAAGTGTAGGCTTTGCCGCTCGCGCAAGTTGGCACTTACATCAAGAATGTAATAGTGATCAGGTAACTGACTTAGTTCACTCAGTTGCTGCAACACACCGCTAGCCAGCTTGCCAGTTCCGGCGCCCAGTTCAAGCACATCACCACCGGTCTGGCTCAGCACCTGACTCACCTGATTTGCCACCGTACGTGCAAACAACGATGAAATCTCCGGTGCGGTGACGAAATCACCGCTATGGCCGAACTTATTGGCGTCACCGCTGTAATAGCCAAGGTGGGGCGTATACAGCGCCATGTGCATATAGTCGGCAAAGGATATCCAGCCGCCTTGAAGTTGTATCTGCTGCCGGATATGTGCGACTGCCGTGTCGCAATGGTGTTGTGCCGACGCATCCAGTGCAGGCAATCGTGAAGAAATGGTTTGCGCAGTCATCCAGACATTATAATGTGACCAGTCCAGAATAAAGAGCACAACGTGAATTCCAATCCAGCAACCAAGCAAATAGCCAAGGTCGTGTTAATTACCGGTGGAGCCAAACGCGTGGGCGCTGCCATTGTGCGTGAACTGCATCATAACGGCGCCAGCATTATGCTGCACTATCACACCAGCGTTGCCGAAGCGTTGGCATTACAAGCCGAACTGAATGCTGATCGCCCTGACAGTGTCGCCATTCAGCAGGGCAACCTGTTAGACACTGCCAACTTACCCGTAATGGTGGAGGCGACTTTGCAACACTTTGGACGACTGGATGCACTGGTGAATAATGCGTCTAGTTACTATCCGACCAAACTGGGATCGATCCAGCCAGAGCAATGGGAAGACCTGATGGGTAGCAACCTGAAAGCACCGCTATTCCTTAGCCAGGCGGCAGCCGATGCGTTAGAGGCCAGCCATGGCTGCATTATCAACATCACCGATATGCACGTTGAGCGACCGAAAAAATACTACATTGTTTACAGTGCGGCCAAAGCCGGACTGGTCAGCCTGACCAAATCACTGGCGCAGGAACTCGCGCCCAGGGTCAGAGTCAACGCGGTGGCCCCAGGGCCGGTGTTATGGCCGGATGACAATCAGGAATTTGACGAAGCTTATCGCCAGCAGGTCATAAACCAGACATTGCTCAAACGCACTGGCGAACCGGCGGATATTGCCAAAGCGGTGAAGTTCCTGATTTTTGATGCGCCGTTTGTAACCGGGCATGTGCTCGCTGTGGATGGCGGCCGCCATTTGAGTACATGAGCTTGTAAGTATCTTACTGCCCATCGCATTGGCTCGCGGTAAAAGGCGCAATCATCCCGACATGCATCCAAGACTGACACACGCAAATCAACCAGAATAATCAAAGACTTAGCGTGACATTACATTGCTTTCCGCTATAATGCGCGCCTATGAAGATCAAACACTACCCTGAGGGCGTTAGCCAAAACTTCCTGAAACTGCGCAATCAGCTGATCAGCGCCACCGGCAAAGCCATCGGCGATTACAACATGATTGAAGAAGGCGATACCGTGCTGGTGTGCATGAGCGGCGGTAAAGACAGCCATGCCATGCTGATGATTTTGCTGGCTTTACAAGAGCGCGCACCTATCAATTTCAAATTGATTGCGATGAACCTGGACCAGAAACAGCCCAACTTCCCTGAGGATGTGTTGCCGCGTTACCTGGATCAACTGGGTGTGGAATACCGTATTGTCGAAGCGGATACCTACTCCATCGTGAAAGAGAAAATCCCCGAAGGTAAAACCACTTGCAGCCTGTGTTCACGCCTGCGCCGCGGCATTATTTACACGACGGCACAGCAGCTCGGCGCGACTAAGATCGCCTTGGGTCACCACAGGGATGACATTGTGCAGACCTTGTTCCTGAATATGTTTTATGGCGCGAAAATGAAAGCCATGCCACCCAAGCTCGCGACCAATCGTGGCGAATTCATGGTGATCCGCCCGCTGGCGTATTGTGCTGAAAAAGATATTGCGGCTTACGCCCGCGCCATGGAGTTTCCTATCATTCCGTGCGACCTGTGTGGCGGCCAGGAAAACCTGCAACGGCAAAAAATCAAGGATATGCTGAACAACTGGGAACGCGAACAACCGGGGCGTATCAATAATATTTTCCGCGCGATTGGCAATGTCGAACCTTCGCACCTGGCTGACTTTGATTTGTATGATTTTAAACACCTGAGTCATGCCAAAGAGGAAGATGAAGACCCCATGTTTGATCACGAAAATTTCACTCCTAAAGACATGGCACTGACTATTGCTTCGCAGGATGACAAACGGATCGAGTTTGCCCGTAAACCATTCCCCATTCCAGTAGCGACTGAAGAATAAATAAGCATTGAAGCCGGAAAGACTTAAAAAATATGGACTTTCCGCACTCATCTGTTGTCTATTCGTTAGAACGCTTGCTATTATCTAGCCAACTCTTACACACACCACCTAATGTCTAAACTGCTTATCGTTGAATCCCCGTCAAAAGCCAAGACCCTGAAAAAATATCTGGGTAGCGATTTTGAAGTCTTGGCTTCATACGGGCATGTCCGCGATCTGATCCCGAAAAACGGGGCGGTTGACCCTACGCAACAGTTCGCGATGAAGTATGACATTATTGATCGCAACAGCAAGCATGTGGATGCCATTGCCAAAGCAGTGAAAAATGCAGACAGCATTTACCTGGCGACCGACCCAGACCGCGAAGGGGAAGCCATCTCCTGGCATATTGCCGAGATTCTGGCTGAAAAAAATCTGATCAAGAACAAGCTGATCAAACGCGTCGAATTCAACGAGATCACGCAAACCGCCGTGAAATACGCCATTGATCATCCGCGTGATATATCAATGGACTTGGTCAATGCGCAGCAGGCACGCCGGGCACTGGATTACCTGGTCGGTTTTAATTTATCACCGCTGTTGTGGAAAAAAATCCGTCGCGGTTTGTCTGCGGGCCGTGTGCAAAGCCCGGCCTTACGTTTGATTGTAGAACGCGAACTGCAAATCGAGGCGTTTACCAGCCAGGAATACTGGAGCATCCATATGAGTGCGCTCAAACGTGCGCACGGATTCGACGCCAAGCTGGTACAGCTGAATGGTCAAAAAGTAGAACAATTCACCGTTACCCAACATGACCAGCAGGCAGATATTGTCGGCAAACTGTTACTGGCCTCTGCCGGTAAAACCACGGTCACACGCGTAGAGAAAAAACAACGCAGCCGCAGCCCCGCTGCGCCGTTTACTACGTCCACGCTGCAACAGGAAGCCGTCCGTAAGTTAGGGTTTACTACCAGCCGTGCCATGCGTGTGGCGCAGCAACTCTATGAAGGTATGGATGTAGGTAGCGGGACTGTAGGTTTGATTACCTATATGCGTACTGACTCTTTCAGCCTGGCGGCTGAAGCAGTGATGCAGATTCGTGAGTATGTGAAAAAGAGTTTTGATGCAGACTACCTGCCAAAATCACCTATCATGTACAAAACCAAGGCCAAGAATGCGCAAGAGGCGCACGAAGCGATCCGCCCCACCGACATCACCCGCACACCCGCCAGCGTACGCCAATACCTGAACGACGAACAATTCAAACTGTATGAAATGATCTGGAAGCGTACCCTGGCTTGCCAGATGACACAGGCCAAATACGATGCGGTCAGTGTTGACCTGGCAGTGGGTAGTGAAGCAACCTTGTTCCGCGCCAGCGGCCAGACCTTGATCTTCCCGGGCTTTATCGCCGTGTATATGGAAGGCAAGGATGATGACAAGGACGACGAAGATGCTGAAGCCAAACTGCCGCATCTGGAAACCGGCGAAGTGCTGACCGTAGAAAAAATCTTCGGCGAGCAACATTTCACTGAACCACCACCACGTTATTCTGAAGCCAGCCTGGTGAAAGCGCTGGAAGAACACGGCATTGGCCGCCCTTCGACTTACGCGAGCATCATCTCCACCCTGCAAGACCGCGAATACGTCATCCTGGATAAAAAACGCTTTACGCCAACCGATGTGGGCCGCGTGGTGAACAAATTCCTGACTGAACATTTTACCCAATACGTCGATTACGATTTCACGGCCAAGCTGGAAAACGAACTCGATGAAATTGCTGAAGGCAATCTGGACTGGATACCGGTCATGGACAAGTTCTGGCAAGGCTTTAACCAGCAGATTCTGGGCAAAGCCGATGTTGAACGCCCAGGCAATGAGTTAATCGATGAGCAATGCCCGAAATGTGGTCGCCAACTGCAAAAACAATTAAGCCGTTATGGCAGCTTTATTGGCTGTACCGGCTATAACGCCACCCCTAAATGCGACTACAAGCGCAGCCTGGATGGCGAAGCCAATGCGGCCAGCGAACCAGTCGTGATTGGCCAGGATGCGGAAACAAATAAAGAGATTTACCTGATGAATGGTCCTTATGGCCCTTATTTACAGGTAGGTTTGCCAGTCGAAGGCGAAAAGAAAAAACCCAAGCGTGTCAGTATCCCGAAAGAGATCCCGCTCAGCCAGGTCAATATCGATACGGCACATATGCTGTTGAGTTTGCCACGCGACCTGGGTATCCACCCTGATACCGGCAAGAAAATCATCGCCAATATTGGCCGTTTTGGGCCCTATGTGAATCACGATGGCAAATTCAAATCCATTCCCAAAAGCGAGAGCGTGTTTGGCATAGACCTCGCTGGCGCCGTGACGCTATTGGCTGCAGCTAGTGGTCCGGCTGTGTTGGCCGATTTGGGCGCGCACCCATCTGGCGAAGGCCGGGTAGAAGTATTTTCTGGTCGCTTTGGCCCTTACGTGCAACATGGCGGCATACGCGCGACCTTGCCTAAAAGCGTGACGCCGGAAGAGCTGACGCTGGAACAGGGCTTGGAATTACTCACAGAGAAAGCTGCCAAGGGTGGCGGCAAAACCACTGGTAGAAAGACGGCCGCTAAAAAAGCGCCCGCCAAGAAAGCCCCTGTCAAGAAAGCAGTTCCAGCTGCTCCCAAAAAAGCCGCAGCAGCAAAACCGGCAGCGGCCAAGCGTACAAAAAAAACAGCTGAATGATAAAGCCGTTATAAAAAAGGAGCTTCAGGCTCCTTTTTTATTTGGTGGGAATAGCCCACAAATGGTCTATGTTCCCCAGGCCCCAGGTCTCCGCAGATTCGTTGCCTACGATTTCATCCATGCCCTTGGACAAATCCAGCTCTTTCACCGGAATATGCAGTTTGGACTTGGTGGAGAAAAAAGCTTTCACCACAGGTTTTAGCAGGCTTCCAGGGTTCTGGCGCACAACCACTGCCAGATGCCCTGATTTCAGGATCACCACCGTGCCTATGGGATAAATACCCAGGCTTCTGACAAATGCCTTGAAAATGTCCATATCAAAATGACCTTCCCAGCTGGCCATCCGCTTGAGTGCGATACCAGGCTCCCAGGCGGGTTTATATGGGCGGGTCGATGTCACTGCATCATACACATCGCACACGGCTCCCATTTTGGCAAACAGACTGATTTGGTCAGAGACCAGTTTTTCTGGGTAACCGCTACCATCCACTTTTTCATGATGATGCAGGCAAACATCCAGTGTGACCGGGTCAGTAATACTGGCTTCTATCAACAGATGATGACCAAGCCTGGGATGATGCTTTACCACCTCAAACTCTTTCTCCGTCAATGCGCCGGGTTTATTCAGTATCTCTAATGGAATAACGGCCTTGCCAACATCGTGCATCAACCCTGCCAGGCCAGCCTGCTTGACTTCGACTTCTGAGCGTTCGAGTGCCCTTGCCAGTGCTGTCATCAGTGCACAGACGGCGATGGAATGCATGTAAGTACAGTCATCGATTGTTTTCAGGCGGACCAAACTCACCAGCGCATGCATATTACGGGTGACCGAAGCCGAAATCTCTTCGACTATAGGCAGCACGCTGTTAACCGCTATCGTTTTACCCATGCGCAAATCTGAAAACATAGACTCGATTTCGTGACGCGAAGAAGCGATTATTTTGGCGGCCTGCGCCTGCTCTTGCTCGAATGTCACCTGTTTTGATTTTCTGGAAGATAGAAGCCGTTGAGGCGATTCATTTGTTGCAGTGGCAGCCTTAGCCTTGTCGAAACCGAGTGCTGGTGTCATGTCCGCTGGCGCTACATCCAGCCCCTGGCTCACATCAATTACCACTTCGCGTACCAGACTTTCCTGAAGCTTTTGCAGATCGGCCGGGTCTCTCAGCACAAAGTGCGTGCGCCAGAAAGGATGATCTATCCATGCACCTTTCAGTCCATGGATATACATTCCCATCCTCACATCTTTCACTAAAACAGTCTTAAGCATCAGACAATCAGCCCCTTTTGATTGTTGATATCTTAACTTCTGTTAACTCAAAAAAATTGCAAAAAAAGAGGGCAAAAAGCCCTCTAACAAATTACTTTTACATGAATGTTTTTTACAAGAATACTTTTTCGAAGAATCTGCGACAACTAAGTTATAAATGACTTAATCAGTCTTCTGCCAAGTAGTTTCGGAGGTACAAGACGGACGTGATGGTCTCCTTACGCAATTTTTTACTGCGATGCCCACAAATGATCAATATTGCCTATGCCCCAGCTCACGGCTGATTCGTTGCTGACTATCTCATCAGCCAGTTGCCTGGATAAATCAATTTCCTCCACCGGGATATGCACCAGTGACTTGGTGGAGAAAAATGCTTTTACCACCGGCGTTAACAGGCTGTCCGGTGACTGGCGGACAACGACTGCCAGGCGGCCAGATTTAAGCATGACCACCGTGCCTATCGGGTAAATGCCCATGCTTTTGACGAAGGCTTCCAGCACGAGCGGATCAAAATGGCCACTCCACGACGCCATGCGCTTAAGGGCAATGCCAGGCTCCCAGCCTGGTTTATAGGCTCGTGTAGAAGTCAGCGCATCATAAACATCACAGATGGCACCCATCCTGGCATAAATGCTGATATTGTCTCCAGCCAAGTGGTCCGGATAGCCGCTACCATCCATCTTTTCGTGATGATGCAAACAGACATCCAGCGTCACTGGATCTGTAATATCAGCCTTTACCAGCATGTCATAACCAATTTTCGGATGCTGGCGGACGACATCAAATTCATTGTCGGTCAAAGATCCGGGTTTATTCAGAATCTGTACTGGCACTTCGGCTTTGCCCAGATCGTGCATCAACCCGGCCAAGCCAGCCTGTTTGACTTCCACTTCTGACATGTTGAGTTCTCTGGCAAGATTGCTCATTAATGCACTCACTGCTATCGAATGCATATAGGTGTAATCATCCGCTGTTTTCAGGCGTACCAGGCTGATTAACGCATGGGTGTTGCGCGCAACCGAAGCGGAAATCTCTTCGACCAGCGGCATCACCTTGGCTGCCTCAATCACTTTACCCATGCGCAAATCTTTAAACATGGACATGATTTCACGACGGGTGGATTGGATTATTCTGGCCGCCTTGCGGTGCTCCGCATCCAGTGGTGCCTGTTTCACTTGCGGCATTACTTCCTCGAGAGTGGCGCTCTCCAGCTCCAGCAGGGCCAGCTCTTTGTCTGTCAGCGCCACTGGGACGGGCTCAGGCTCGGGTAGTACATCCAGCCCACGCTGGATATCAATCACCACCTGTTTGAGTGCACTGCCCCTGAGCTTGAGCAGGTCCATCTCATCTTTGAGGATAAACTTGGTGCGCCAAAAGGGATGATCCATCCATGGGCCTTTCAGCTCCTGGATATACATCCCGATTCTTACCTGATTGACGGCGATTGTTTTTAACATACTGCCAGATTGCGTCTTTACTCTTTTGACTTTATACACAGCATCTTACGCTTGATATCGTCAACGAATCGAAAAAAAAGAGGGCTAAAAGCCCTCTTTAAAATTACTTTTTGTATCAATGCTTTATTGGCAATATTACAATCCGGCAGCCGCGCGCAATTCAGCGGCTTTATCGGTGGCTTCCCAGGTGAATTCCGGCTCATCACGGCCAAAATGCCCATAAGCTGCCGTTTTAGTGTAAATCGGACGCAGCAGATCCAGCATTTTCACAATGCCTTTCGGACGCAGGTCAAAGTGCTCGCGCACCAGCTGAGTCAATTTATCATCAGCAATTTTGCCGGTACCGTAGGTTTCTACCATGATAGAAGTCGGCTGCGCGACACCAATCGCGTAACTGATTTGCACCAGGCATTTGTCTGCCAAGCCAGCCGCCACAATATTTTTGGCCACGTAACGACCAGCATAAGCTGCTGAGCGATCTACTTTGGAAGGGTCTTTACCGGAGAATGCACCACCCCCGTGAGGCGCTGCGCCACCGTAGGTATCCACGATGATTTTACGTCCGGTTAAACCGCAATCACCTTGCGGGCCACCGATCACAAAACGGCCGGTCGGGTTTACCAGGAATTTAATCTCGCCTTTAATCAGTTCAGCCGGCAGCGTTGGCTTGATGATTTCTTCAATCACCGCTTCACGGATGGCTTCCAGCGTCATTTCCGGCGCGTGTTGTGTAGAGACCAGCACCGTATCGATCTTGTGCGGTTTGCCATCGATATACTGCACTGTCACTTGTGATTTGGCATCCGGGCGCAACCATGGCAAACGGCCATCTTTACGCAGTTGTGCCTGGCGCTCCATCACACGGTGGCTGAGCCAGATCGGCAATGGCATCAGTTGCGGCGTTTCATTTACGGCATAACCAAACATCAGACCCTGATCGCCAGCGCCCTGATCCAGCGGATCATCGTTAGCGTTGTCTACGCCCTGTGCAATATCAGGTGATTGTTTATCGTAAGCAACGAGTACGGCGCAACCTTTGTAGTCGATGCCGTAATCGGTATTGTCATAGCCGATACGCTTCACCGCATCACGCGCCACTTTGATGTAATCGACATTGGCAGTGGTTGTAATTTCGCCTGCCAGCACGATCAAGCCGGTATTGGCCAATGTTTCGGCAGCAACGCGGGCGGTAGGATCCTGGGCAAGAATTGCATCCAGAATGCTGTCAGACACCTGATCAGCCAGTTTATCGGGATGGCCTTCGGAAACCGATTCCGAAGTAAAAAGATATTCACTCATGTTTGACGCCTTGAAAAGTAAAAGTGGTTAATCAATGACACCGACTAAAGGCTGAAGCCGGCACCTAAAAGGAAGCAAGATTCTACCCGAGTTTGCCTGCCAAACGGAATAAATGTTGTGCGCAAGCTGCCATTGCAGGGGTTGTTAGAGTATCATTTCAAGCCATGAAACTCAGATTTACCAAAATGCAGGGCGCAGGCAATGACTTTGTTGTCATTGACGCGACGCAAGCGCGTGTACACTTATCCCACACACAGATCCAGCACATTGCGAACCGCTATTTCGGTGTCGGTTGCGATCAGCTGCTCATGGTCGAAACCACGGAGACACGCGGAATCGATTTCCGCTACCGGATTTTCAATGCCGATGGCAGCGAAGTCGAACAATGCGGCAACGGCGCCCGATGCTTTGTACGCTTTGTGGTGGACAAAGGCCTGACAGACAAACGTGAAATCAAAGTGGAAACTGCCAGTGGCAACCTGACCCTGACATTGCAGGATGATGGCCAGGTCACCGTAAATATGGGTGCGCCAAGATTTGCCCCGGCACAGATCCCTTTTGAGGCCGCAGCCGAAGCGACTGCCTATGAGCTGCCACTGCAGGATGATACGGTGACTATCAGCGCCGTTTCTATGGGTAACCCGCACGCAGTCATGCTGGTGGATAACGTGCATACCGCTGAAGTAGCCTTACTTGGACCACAAATTGAATCGCATCCCCGTTTTCCGCAACGCGTGAATGCCGGGTTTATGCAGGTACTGAACGAGCACGAGATCAACCTGCGCGTCTACGAACGTGGCAGTGGCGAAACACTGGCTTGTGGCACCGGCGCTTGCGCGGCAGCAGTGAGCGGCATTCAGCTGGGCACTTTGCAAAGCCCGGTGAAAGTGCATACGCGCGGTGGCATACTGACCATCAGTTGGAAT
>DATHWT010000106.1:0-4494 GCA_035460345.1 Methylophilus sp.
CAATTAAACGTTCTGTCAAAGTAGAGGGTGTTTGCAATATCTTCTTGTGAAACACTCATGACTATTTCCGATTCATTAACAGGCTGGAACGAGCCGCGCCATTAGTTTTTAGTTTATAGACGGTTTTACCAAGCAATTGCAGCTGGTTAGACACATAGAGGAAATTCTCCGAGTGTCCGGCCAGCAGCAAGCTGTCTTCATTCATCAGTGTGATAAATTTCTCAATAATTTTGCTTTGTGTGGGCTTGTCAAAATAGATCATGACATTGCGGCAGAAGATCACATCATAGGCTTCACGAAACGGCCATTGCTGATCCAGCAGGTTGAGCTGGTGAAAGTGAATCAAATCGCGTACCGCTTTTTTAACCCTGACCAACCCATCATGCTTGGCAGTGCCTTTTTCAAAGAACTTGCGCAGTCTGGGTTCGTCCATTTTCTTGATGCGATCGATCGGGTATACACCCGCGCTCGCCGTCGCTAATACATTGGTATCGATGTCCGTCGCGATAATCTCTACCGGGGGCTTAAGCGAATTAAATGCCTCACACGCGGTGATGGCGATCGAATAAGGCTCTTCGCCGGTCGAAGCCGCAGAACACCAGATACGAATCGGTTTTGAATGCTTGTGTAAAGAAGCAAGCCTGGTCAAATGTTCAGCCAGGATGGGAAAATGATGCTCTTCCCTAAAAAAAGAAGTCAGGTTGGTAGTCAGTGCATTGGTAAATGCCTGCCATTCTTCTGAAGTCTGGTGCTGTTCCAGCTTATCCAGATACAGCTTGAAACTTTGCATATCAAGTGCACGTAAACGTCTGCCTATCCGGCTGTACACCATATCCGTCTTTGCATCGGACAATGAAATGCCTGCATGGCGATAAATCAGACTTTTAATTCTGACGAAATCATCGCGCGTAAACAAAAACTCGCGATCTTCTTGTTCTTGTTTTTTCAGGGCAGTCACTTCGTTATCCTATGCAAATACGTCGGGTTGACATTGCTTAAAAATTAAGCCTTTGTCGTATTGATACGATCTTGCATTTGCTGGATCGCCAACTCAACTTGCTTTTCATCCCTGGCTTTGCTCTCAGCGCTTGTGCGTGCATATTTGCTGCGCTCTTGCATTTGAGTGATGGCCAAAGCGGCAGCAGTATCATCCGCACGACGGTTCTGTGCTTCTGGTGTTTGTGCTGCAAACGGATGCAATGCTTCTTTGTATTGTTTTACTACATCAGCGGCTTTAGGCTCGCGGTTGATAGCTGCTTTCAGTGCGATTTTTGTTGCGCGGTAGTTCCAGTCCTGGATACGGTCGTCCATATCTGCTTTGCTGTCGATAAATACGCCTACGCAAATAAATACGTCATCGGCTTCTTCCAACGGGATGGTGCCATCAGCAACGCAATCCATCACAGCCATGGCCACGCCACGTTGTGCTGGGCCAAACATCTGGGTAGCCTGGCGACCATCTTTAATGGTGACCTTGTTAAACATCACAGTGTTTGGTTTTACCATCATGTTTGGCGCTGCAATCGCCAATAAACCGTTTACTCCTTGTTTTTGATCGGTGAGCGTACGACAAAATGCGTCTTCTGCAGCGCTACCGCGTGGTCCTAAAATCAGGTCGATGTGGGCCACATTTTTCAAATCCAGGCCACCTTCAGGACGGTCCTCGATGACCAAGCCTTCGCCAATCAATACTCTATCAATCACTGCCATTTTTATGCTCCTGTTAATTATTAAAAGTACTACTTATAAAGGGCTTACAGCGTGCCCTATCCGTTACTGACTTGACGGAAATCTTCCGACCAGCCGGTATTCTCGTGACGCGAACTCTTCGCGTTGCCTTCTACAATGAATACACTCACCGCTGTTGCCAGCTCATTAGAATGATCCATCAGTGATTCGGCTGCCGCAGCGGCCTCTTCAACCAGGGCGGTATTCTGTTGTGTCACATCATCCATACGGATCACCGCATCATTGACCAGGGCGATGCCGGCACTCTGCTCGTTAGAAGCGGAGGCAATCTCGCCGATGATGATGCTGACACGTTTGACCGAGCTCACAATCTCATGCATGGTTTTGCCCGCTTCTTCAACCTGGCGGCTACCTTCTGCAGTCTTGTTGACCGAGTCATTAATCAATTCTTTAATTTCGCGTGCAGCGACAGATGAGCGCTGTGCAAGGTTACCCACCTCGGCAGCCACCACCGCAAAACCACGCCCCTGTTCACCGGCACGGGCAGCTTCCACCGCCGCGTTCAGCGCCAGGATATTGGTCTGGAAGGCAATACTGTCGATGACAGAAATAATGTCTTCGATCTTGCGTGCACTTTCATTGATGTCGCTCATGGTGTGCACCACTGCGTTGACTACATCGCCACCTTTGACAGCCACTTGAGAAGCCTGGGCTGCCAGTTCATTGGCCTGTTTAGCGTTTTCTGCGTTTTGTTTCACCGTTGAAGACAACTCATCCATGCTGGACGCAGTTTTCTCAAGGTTGGCCGCCTGGTCTTCGGTACGACGGCTTAAATCCGCGTTGCCCTGGGCAATTTCTTTCGCTGCGATATTGATGGATTCTGCTGCCGCCTTAACGGTGAGTACCGGCTCAACGATCATATCCAGCGTATTGTTCATGCCTTCAACGATCTTGCGGTAATCGCCTGGGTGGCGGCTCGCATCGGCACGTACTGTGACGCGCCCTTCTTTTGCTGATTCAGCCAGCATCTCGGCATCATGATTCAATGCTTTCAGGTTGCTGCGTACTTTTTCTATGATCTGGTTGATTTCGGCTTTCTGGCCGGGGAACTGCTCTAATGGCGCATCGAAATTACCGTCACCGAAGGCTTTGACGCATGCCATGGCTTTTTGATTCAACTCGATATGGCCGGCAACAATTTTGTTGATACAGTCTGCCAGCACCGAGAATTGGCCTTTGAACATATCGGCACGCAAAGTCATGTCAATATTGCCTTTTTCATGCTCATTATTAACCCAGTTCACGGAATCTACAATCCCTTTCAGATTGCCGCGAATACGGTCCACACTCTTGTTCATGGCGCCTTTTTTGCCTGGCAGAGGGTCCAGTTGTGCAGTGAGGTCACCGCGGCCAATACTGTCCATCACTGCAATAAATTTTTCGGTATCACCAACATAGGCTGACACCATGGTATTGATGCCCTGCGCAACGACTTTGAAGTCACCATCGAACTTGTCAGCTTCAAGCAGCGTGTCGTATTCACCTTCAGCATGCGCGCCACCTATGGCCGCCATGTCGGAGATCAGAGTGGTGACATTGGTTTTCAAGCCATCAAAATGTGTATTCAATACTGAAAGATCACCTGGTAATGGCGCTAACTGGGCATTGAAATCGCCTTGACCAAAAGCCTGCATGGCGTTACCGGTTTTTTGCAGCAGCTCAACAGGTAAAGTCAGCATGTCATTAATGCCTTGCGCCATATGACGATATTCGCCATTAAATTGTGCAAGATTAATTGTGGCATTGAGATTGCCATTCGCATGCTCTGCAGCGATCTGCGCAATCTGCTGGCTCAGGTTTTTCAAAGCGTCTTTTGCCTGGTATAGGGCATTCAACACATTTTCATCGCCTGAAGTCACGGCATCAGCGTCATCGCTAAAGTCGCCATCGGCAATCTGCTTTGCAGTCACCAAAGCCTGTGCAGCATCGCCACCCAGGGTATGCTTGATGCTGGAAACCAGTAGTGCCCCAATCAACATGGCAGCTACGATCACCCCTATCACCAACGCACTATGCGCTAAACTCAAAAGTATGCCTGCACCCAATACTGCTAGCAGCAAGCCTAACTGAGAAGATAATTTGATACGACTAAACCTGCCTGTGAATACACCCAATTTACCTGACAACATGTTGTCACTCCTTATTTTGTAATTTCCAGATCCCTGTTACATGGATGGCTTGTACTATTTATCGGTATATGGTGGTCATTATTAAGTAACCTTCCATTATTTAAATGCTGTGAAAAAAGGGGAAACTTGGCTCTATTTTGGTAATTGCAACCCTAAAGAAATTAGAAATGCAGAATATGGCTATGCTGGGAAATCCTGGTGTACTGACTGGCATGCTTGTGTGAGAGAGGCTGGCAAAGCCTGATACAAAGCCATGCTTAAAAAATAGATGTATATGAATCAGACACAAAAAAAGCCGACCCTGTTAAGGTCGGCTTTTATTAGTGAGGCATTAGCTAAATTTCGTCACCAGTTAATCTTGATCGCTAATCAAACTGGGTTGCTAATTAAACTTGATGCCTCAGTTAAAACTCTTCCCAGTCACTATCGTCAGTGCCAGTACGTTTGGCGGCATTAGACTTTACCGGCGGCGGGTTACTACTGCTGCCTCCGGAGGCCGACTTGCCATACGACCCTTCTGATCCTGACCTGGGCGTATACCCGCTACTCTTTTGCGCAGTATGCTGACTGGATGCTATCTTCACCGGTGACGGTCTGGCTGCCGGTTTATGTGCAA
>DATHWT010000107.1:0-16148 GCA_035460345.1 Methylophilus sp.
CGGCGCCATGCAAAACATGGGCAACCGGCTTTTTCTAACAATAGCACTGATTATTTGTTCATTACGTACATTGTTACTTCAAAGCCAAAACGCATTTCTGTAGCAGCTGGTTTAGTCCACATGTTGATCTCCTTAGATTAACTTTCCGATCCAGACCCCGTGTCTGGTTCGTGTAAGTATTATCGACCGGCGAACTCAAATACCTGCTATTGCGGATCATGAACACCGTTTAGAGAAATCCATGAAATACCCCTCATTGCCAATGCACACTACACCATTCGAGCAGCCTGACACACGCGCAATCGCATTGGTGGATGTCAACAATTTTTATGTCAGCTGTGAGCGTGTATTCAACCCCAGGCTACGCAACCGGCCTGTCGTTGTGTTAAGCAACAATGATGGCTGCGTAATCTCCCGCAGTGCTGAAGCAAAAACCCTAGGCATCGCCATGGGTGCACCATGGTTTCAGATCCGCAAATTTCTTGAGCAGGAAAACGTGTTTGTACTGTCCTCAAACTATGCCTTGTATGCCGATATGAGCAGTCGCGTGATGTCAATCCTACGGCGATTCAGTCCGTCGCAGGAAGTGTATTCAATTGATGAATCATTTCTGGATTTGACTGGATTCACGCATGTTGACCCGACTGACTATGCACAAACACTGCGGCAAACCGTGCTGCAAGGGACTGATTTGCCGGTGTGTGTAGGCATAGGCAGCAGCAAAACACTGGCAAAAATGGCTAACCACTGCGCAAAACAAAATAGCCTCTTAAACGGCGTGTGCAACTTCAATGCGATGACTGAAGCTGATGTAGATGCAGGCTTGCGCGAGATTTCTGTGGGTAAGGTCTGGGGCATAGGCCGGGGGCTATTCAAAAAAATGAATGACCTCGATATTTATACTGCATACGACCTGAAATGCAGCGATGCCACCACCATGCGCAAAAAATTTAGCGTCGTGCTGGAAAAAACCGTGCGCGAACTGAATGGCACTACCTGCCTGGAACTGGAGCAGATACGCGGCCCGCATCAGCAAATCCTCAGTACGCGCAGTTTTGGCCAGACTGTGCGTGACATGCAGACCTTGCAGGAAGCGGTCACCTTACTTACCACGCGTGCAGGCGAAAAACTGCGCCAGCGCGAGATGTTTGCAGGCAGTGTGTATGTCTATATCCGCACCAGCCCATTCCGCGACAGCAAGCAGCAGTACGATAATGGATTAAGCATTCCCTTACATACGCCGACCAACAGTACCATGCGACTGGTTGAAGCGGCATTTAAAGCACTGAGCCAGATTTACCGGCCGGGTTATGATTATATGAAAGCCGGTGTTTCATTGGGCGAGCTGGCTACGTCGCAGGCGCGGCAACAGGATATGTTTGATACTGCCAGCACGCCTGACAAATCGGCGCGGCTGATGCAGACCATAGATACCATTAATCAGAAAATGGGCAGGGCTACCATTAAACTCGCCAGCGAAGGCGTGCAAAAACACAAACAGGCAGAGATTAAACAGCCCTGGCGTATGAAGCAGGAAATGATGAGCCCCCGCTATACCACTCACTGGGACGAGTTACTGGAAGTCAACTAACGCGGATAAAGCTCGCTTCCATAGACAGGCTCAAGCATCACATCCTAGCCAGGCATGGCATCAGCGTCAGGCATCCATCCCTTCAACAATAAATACCCGGTACTGCGCCCCTAGATGTCGATGTTTGACCGCCTCCTGATATTTGGGGCTGTTGTACCAGGCTTTGGCTGCTTCAGTAGTAGCAAAACGGTGGATCAGGCATCCTTCAAATGCGGGGCCTTCAAGAATATCCAGGGCGCCATATCTTGCCAGCGGTGTGACCGAATGCCCCTCGCGGGCGAGGGGGGCTTTGCTGGCATAGATATCCATTTCAGCCTGATCCGTGGTTTGCTCACGCATCATGACCACATAGGCAGTCATACTGTACGTGCCTCTTTTAAAAAATGAATCAACGTCTCGGCGGCAAGCGCTGAAGAAGCCGGGTTTTGTCCGGTAATCAGCAAACCATCCTGCACAACATATGGCTGCCAGTCCGCAGTTTTAGAGTAATGACCGCCTTTTGCGATTAATTCATCCTCCACCAGGAAAGGCACGACATCAGTCAATGCCACAGCAGCCTCTTCAGAATTAGTGAAACCGGTGACTTTTTTTCCTGCCACGAATGGACGACCATCCGGATTTTTGGCATGCCGTAATACGCCTGGTGCATGGCAAACCAGGGCGACTGGTTTGCCTGCATTCAGCGTAGATTCAATCAGTTGAATGGAATCCTGACTCTCGGCCAGATCCCAGAGCGGACCATGACCACCTGGATAAAATACTGCATCAAATGCCTCATGCGAAACTGAATGCAGAGGCACAGTATTTGCCAATGCCTGGGTAGCCTCCGCATCATTTTCAAAACGTCTGGTATCGTCGGTTTGAAATGCAGCCTCGTTACTTTTCGGGTCCAGCGGTGGTTGCCCGCCTTTCGGTGAAGCCAGTGTCAGTTGCGCACCAGCTTGTTTAAAAGCGTAATAAGGCGCGGCAAGCTCTTCCAGCCAGAATCCGGTTTTAAGGCCGGTATTCCCCAGGGTGTCATGTGAGGTAAGTACGATCAATATATTCATGTGAATACTCCAGTCTTGATGAATGAGTTTAATTACTGTGTTGGTGATGAAATAATGAACGCTTTGATTCCATTTCTGAAATTTATTATGTATATTTAAGTTATTCATACTGTGAATAACTAAATGCGTTACGACCTCAATTTATTACGCGTGTTTCTGGCACTGATGGAAGAGCGTAGTGTCACCCGCGCTGCTGACCGGCTTGGCATTACGCAACCGGCTTTGTCTAATTCACTGAACCGGCTGCGGGATATCCTGCACGATCCCTTGTTCATCCGTGAACGCTATGGCATGCAACCCACCCCAAAAGCCGAAGAACTGGCGCCTGTGGTCATGGAAGCGATTGGCCAACTGGATGGGCTGGTGTTCGGTCAACAGGCGTTTGACCCCAGACAATCAAATATGTTGGTCACCATTGCACCAAACAGTTATGTGGAATATGTGCTGGTCCCGGCCGTGGTGGCCAGGTTGCAAGCACTGGCACCGGGAATCAAATTACGGATAACGCCTTATGGAAATGATCTTGCCGATACAGGCGTTATCTCGGGCACAACTGCGCTGGTCATGGGCAGGTTTGTCGATCCGCCTGACAACCTGGTGGTGCAGCACTTGATGGATGACAGCCTGGCTTGTGTTGTCAGGGCAGGTCATCCGGACATTGGCGATACCATCACAAAAGCGCAATACGAAACAATGAAGCATGTGAATGTCATGCCACCCGGGAAAATGCGCGCAGGCCTGTTCCAAGCCCTGGACCGTCATGGTTTGAAACGTGAAGTAGCGGTATCAGTCACACACTTTCTTTCGGTACCGGAAGTGATTGCGACTACGGATTATTGCACTACCCTGCCCAGCCAGATATGTCGTCGCTTGCTGAGCGACACTCGCCTGAAGATTCTACCTACACCGGTGGATCTGGGTACTTTCCCGATTGATATGGCCTGGCATGTGCGATACCGGCATGACCCGGCGCATCGCTGGCTAAGGTCTATGATTGAGGAGGTGGCTCGCTCGCTTTAGCATGCCTGGATCAGGCAAGCTATATTATTCGGCATCGATCAGGCCGTGTTTCATAGCCAGACGTACCATTTCCACCGGGCTGTTGACCGACAGTTTTTGCTTGATCAGGGTGTAGTAGTTGGCGACGGTTTTCTGGCTGATTTTGAGCATATCGGCCACTTCCTCCACCCGTTTACCTTCTGCCAGCAAACGGAACACTTCAAATTCGCGTGAGGTCAGTTGCTGTAAAGGGTTGCTTTCGCCTATCAGGGTTTGCAGTGCAACTTTTTGCGCGACATCCTGGCTGAGGAAAGTGCGGCCTTTGGAGACATCCAGCACTGCTTGCAGCAGGTCATCGGCGACGCCGGTTTTGGTGACATAGCCTTTGACACCGGCTTTCAGCGCCTGCGCCGCAAAAGACACCGCTTCATGCATGGAGAAGATCACGATTTTGGCATGCGGATAACGCTGCAAGATACGTTTGGCGGCCTCCAGCCCGCCCATGCCCGGCATGGAAATATCCATCAGCACGACATCGGGCGATACTTCGCCATAAATCTGATAGGCCATTTCGCCGGTATCCGCCTCGGCCACGATTTCTATTGATTTGTGGCTTTCCAGTAGCCGACGCAAGCCTGAACGCACAACAGTGTGATCATCGACTAAAACAACTTTAACGGTCATGGTGCGGTGCCTCTAAGTCTCTCTTCTTTAAATTTCTCTGTGTTATGAAAGCGTACTTCTATCCGTGTGCCTTGCCCGGGCGCACTAGTGATGTTCATGCTACCCATTAAGCCCTCTACCCGCTCCTGCATGCCAGCCAGGCCGTAACCCCGGCTGGGGAGAGAGGCATCAAAGCCGCGGCCATCATCCTCTACCCGCATGTATAAACCATCATCCACATCTGAAACGACTATGGTCACCCGGCTAGCCGCCGCGTGCTTGCTGATATTGGTCAGGCACTCCTGCAATATGCGGTATACCGTCACCGCCACCGACTCATCCGGTTGCGAAAGATGATTGGATATCTCGTTCACCACCATGATATTGCGGTTCCTGTCATGCCAGTGGTGTATCAGCTCCGCCAGGGCAAGGCTCAGCCCCAGCTCATCCAGCACGCGCGGACGCAAGCGGGCCAGCAAATCCTGGATGGTGAACATCATCTGCCGGGTGATCTGTGCAATCGCAGTTGCACTTTCACGCGCGACAGTCAGTTTTTTGGCAGCCACCATTGCACTGGCATCGATATGCACTGCCGTTAAATACTGTCCAATCTCATCATGCAGGTCACGCGCCAGCTTTTTACGCTCCTCTTCCTGAAGGTGGATAATCTGCTGTGTTAGCCGATGATTATTGCGTATGCTTTGCTCCAGTGTGCTGGCCATGCGGTTGAACTTGTCGCTGATCTCACTGAGTTCTATCTGTTCAAAACTTGGCAGCCGGCTCTGGTATTCGCCATGCTCAATCTGGTTCAGGCCTTGAATAATCTGCTTGACCGGCTTGAAGGTGGCCCTCACCGTCCAGTAGACAAATAGCAGCACACTTAACCCGAACAAGCCCACAATCGCCAGCAGGCCGGAAGTATCTTCCCAGATTTCACGCAGTTCAAAACTGGGGTCTGGCGTAATCACCAGCTCACCGATAAACCGCCCATTCAAAATAATATTCTTGCGCTTGGGCTCATTCAGCACGCTGGAAATATCCAGCAGGCTCACAAACCAGCGAGGCGGATCTTCGCCATCATGCTCCTCGCGGATAGAACGGTTAGACTCGCGCAAATGACCGGCAGGATCGAAAAAATCCACTTTCAGATGCCGGATATTCGTCAGCTCATCCAGGCGAAAAATATTGATTTCGCCTTTTTCGCCACGGTTAAGCCAGCCAAAATCGGTCATGTAATGTGCGATTTCGGCATCGAGCAAATGGATCACCAGATTGGTTGTGGACTCCACTTCTGCCAGCACATCTTCACGTGCATTTTTTACTACTGAAACTGCCCAGGTGAGCAACAACCCAATCAGTAACAGGGTAATAGTCAGGTTGAGTTTGAACTGTAAACTGAAGGATTTCATCATGCTCAAAGGATTGTAAGGTGTATTCACCAAAAACTTTCGGGAATTTTTCCCTACTCATGCGCGGGCATAGTGAGAAAACCACTCCATTATAGGATGGTCGGACCAGAACTGTAAGCAAGACAGGCGAGTGCAGGCAGCTGGCCTGAACCCCGCTGACAGTGAAGACTAATGCCGCTGAAACCGCAGGATATTCAGCGCCATCGGCATGGATACTCTAATGTATGACCACACCCCAGGGCAGATTACCCACCGGGATATCCTTAATCTTGGTATTGGTTTGAGTATCGATCACCGAGACGTTATTACTGCGGCCATTAGCGACATACAGTTTTTTGCCGTCCGGCGTCAGCGCCATATTCCATGGCCGTTGACCGACAGGCACTGTCGCAATCACCTCGCGGCCGGGGGTATCAATCACACTCACATTATGGTCGCCGCCATTGCTGACATAGATACGGCTGCCATCGGCATTGACCTTGACGCCGTTAGAGCGCAGCCCTACTTTGATATTGGCTTGCACTTTCCAGTCTGTTGTTGAAACGATTTCCAGCAAACTGGCAGCTTCGTTAGCGACATAAGCCCATTGGCCATCCGGACTAAAGCCAATGCCACGCGGATGTTTGGTGGCTGCAATCAAATGTTCGGATTTGAGAGATTTTAAATTAATCACATCGACATCATTACTTTCTTCATTACTCGCCAGCAGCCATTGCTGGTCAGGTGAAAACACGCAATGTTCGGGATTTTTGCCCTGGGTGGCAATGGTGTGTTTTACTTTGTTAGTTTGCAGGTCGACCAAAGCGACAGCATTCTCTTCCTCCAGGCAGGCTGCGAGCAGTTTGCCATCCGGTGAAATGTCTATGCCCTCAGGCTCATCGCCCACCTTGATCAGAGCGGTTTGCTTGTTTTTTAGCGTATCGACTACCGACACCGCATTTTTATCGCGCACCACCACATACAGTTTTTGATTGGTAGGATGAATGGCCGCTGCCTGGATTTTTTTACCCAGCTTGCCTTTGGCTGGTAACAGCTTCACCACTTCGTCCGTCTGCGTATCGATGACAGAGACTGTGCCATCTTTTTCATTAGGCACATAAGCAAATGGCTGGGAAAACACAGGAGAACAGAAGCAGGCCAAAACACTGGCGATGAGTGTGTGTTGTAATTGTTTTTGCATAGAGCATCCTTTAAAAAAAATCGGCCGGTTGCTGCAACAACCGGCCTGAACATGGAGATATACTTTATGCAAATCAATCAAATTCAGAATTTAAATTGATAGTTGCATATTATGCGTTCAGGTTTTCGACCAATAGCGGCATGCTTCCCGATTTAACTGGGAAAAACTCCCGACACCTCACTGTTCAAACGTTTTATTTCTAACCAGATGCTCTAAGGAACACTACCAGTAAACTGGCCAAATGCACGCGGCTGCGAACCAACTTCAATAGACGGCTTCAATGTCAGGCTGTGGCTATCGATCACTGCCAGCACATTGTCCATCCAGCTTGCTACCAGTACTTGCTGCCGCGCAGCATCGTAAGCGATACCCTCCGGGGTCCCCGGCACGCGTATCTTGCGCAGCACCTTCTGGCTAGGCAGATCAATCACCGTCACGCTATCTTCACCGGTATTGGTCACATATAAATACCGCCCTGTACTATCTGTGGTCGCGCAATAAGGATGCTCGCCAACTGCCAGTGTGTTCACTACCTTGTGACTCGCCGTGTCTATCACGCTGACGCTATTTGAATACACATTCACCACAAACAATTGCTTACCGTCCGCACTTAAGCTCAGCCCGAATGGATGCTGGCCTACCTGGATACGTTGCAACTCCTTGCGCGAACGCGTATCAATGACGCTGACATCATTGCTATCACGATTGGCTACATACAGAGTGGCATCGTCGTGCGCCAGCTGCATACCACCAGGTGCACGGCCGACCTGTATTTGCGCCAGCACCTGCCCGCTTTTAGCGGCAATAGCCAGCAAGTGATCGTGATACCAGTCAGCGACATACACCTCGTCGCCCGTTTTATTCACTGTGAGCCCCACCGGCGCCATCGGCAAAGCAATCGTATTTCTGACTTGCTGGCGCTGCATATCAATCACCGAGAGCGAGTGCCCTTCTACATTACTGACATAGACCAGTTGATTGCGGTTATCTACGGCAACACCTACCGGCGCCTTGCCCACTGCAACGGTGTTTACCACTTTATGCTGTTGCAGATCGACCACAGACACCGTGTGTGCACCCTGGTTAGTAATATAGGCATAGTCTGTGGCCTTGCCGCACACCGGCAGGCACAGCACACAACATAACAGGGCAATAAATGGCTGCGCCAATGACTTCGCTCGCAATCGTTGTATTGGCAAATGATAGGCTTTTATTGGAGATGGGACTTGAGACGGCATCCTGTAACAGGTCAGGAATTTTTCATCCTGAAATCGGGAGCGGATGGCGAATGCCGGTGAAGACCGGCATCAACTTACTGCGGGCTTTTGAGAGAAGTGCATATTCACCGCTGTCATATCCAGCGATTGCCACATATGCACATGATGATCAAATTCATGCACTTGCATGGCACCGTTGACCATATCCACCACCACGCGGTCGCGAATCACCATCAAGGCAGGCACTTGAGCGACCTTGAAATTGGCCGCCAGATCGGTGGCCACCTCAATATCCGCAGCAGCGAATACGATATGCGGATATTGTGCGGCAACTTCGGCAAATACAGCCGCAAAAGGCTGGCATGGCTCACACCATTTTGCCGTAAACAGGATGATCAAAAAGTCATGACTGGTCACGCGTTGATTAAATTGTGACTGACTGTCTATGGTCACTGGCATGACCGCTTTAGCTGCAATGTTCATGGCGACTCCTTGCGAGATGGTGCGCCCGCCACCGGCAGGCGTTTGATGGTACTCAAGGTCCAGTGTTGTGGCCCGGCAAGACTGTGAGAGCAGCCCAACTCTTTTTCAGGTTCTTCAGCGGTGAGTATGTGCCTGGTATGATCCGCCGTTTGCACCTGCATGAACCAGCGGTCTACCCACACCTCCACTGCGCCCTCCTGCAAGGACGTGGCGGTATCCGTCAGTTGCACTGATACCAGTTTTCCGCCATGCGCCAGGCATAGCGAATCATCGGTTTCAACCAGCCTGACCGGCACTTGTTCAATGGTCTCTGCCAGGCAGAGTTGACAGACCACCAGCAGCAGAACAAAAAGAAAGTGCTTACTCACACGCATGCGTATCCTTTAGGCACACACAGACATGCCCAGGGTTTTAAACACTGGCCGCATGGCGACGCAAATTTTATTGCGCCAGCCGGCCTTGCCAGCCGCTGCGTTCTGGCGGCCATCTTTTAAACCTTGCAAGCCTTCTTTGACAAATGTATCCACCGCACTTTTGGCAGATTCATCATCCTGCCCTGCCGGTGGCTCATTGCCGGTAAACGCGCGGTAGTAACGGGCGGTCCAGGTTACTTTGGCATTGGCCCCATCTGCGGCAACCTTGATCTTGCCATTCAACGAGCTGACCGGCAGCGCTTCCAGGTCGATATCGCCAGACAAGCGGTAAGACACCGTCATATCAGTGGCGGAGACTTCATCAATTTCTTGCAGTAACTGTTTGCCATTTTTCAGCGTGATTTTTTGCTGCTTGTCATTCACCGCCACACATGCAGTCACTTGCGGATGCCACTGTGCAATAGCACAAGGGGCGCTGACACGCTTCCACACCGCGTCAGCCGCTGCATTCACCTGAATGGACTCATCGGTTTTCTGCGGTGTCGGGCCATGCGCCCACACATTAGTACTCATTAATCCAATCAGTAATAAAGACCACTTCATTGTTGCTCCTTCTCAAAAAAACTAAACATGTTGCTTACTTAAAATCTGTTGCTTATTTAAAAGTTTCAGTGACCGCATGCCAGACCAGCGTCCCGCCAGCCACTTGATCCAGCGACTACCGGCAAATGTCAGCAGCAGGTACCCCAGCCAGCAGACAATCGCTGGCACGGCCAGCCATGCCCTGAGGTCAGTATCGGCCCAGCGCCAGGCGGTCATGCCCAAGCCGGTCGCCCAGTGGCTGCTTTGTGCTGATTGCTCCAGACGCACATAATTCAGGCCGGTGGTATCCGCCAGGCGCTGCAGGTTCTGTTCATCCAGTGCTGAAAGATGTGCGTTGTTCAGCAAGTCGCTACCCGGGCCGTGACCGGCGTTGCGGTCATGCTGGCCCTGTTCCATCGCCAGCACAGACAAAGTCTCGGCCATGCCGAAGTTGCCGAAACGCTGCACTTCTTCCTGTTCCCAATAGCCGGAAACCGCATTCTTTTCATCCAGCTTGGGGATTTTGCTGGCGACCGGCTTGCCCATACCGACCAGGTAACCCTGCACATCACCCGGTTTGCCGGCATAACTGGGCATGTACTTAGGGTTGGCAGGCGGCGCCTGCTGGCCATCGGTGAAAAACATCACGCGTATCTGCTTGCCTAATTCCGGTGCCTGTTCCAGGGCGTTGTACAGTCCATGGGCAATAAACGAGTCCGCGGCCCAGGCCATGCGCCAGTCCATGCTGGCGACGGTCTGGTCCAGCGCGGCGAAATGGGCGCATACTTCTACCGGCTCGACCACATTCACCACGTTGCGCTCGGTAAACATACCAAGGGCCACCTGCGAACCACAAGGCAAGGCCGATAAGGTTTTGCGTATACTTTGCTTGGCCATCTGCAAGCGGCTGATACTTTTTCCCGCCACCTGGTAATCGAGCACATTCATGCTTTGCGTGATATCGACCACGAAATACCAGTCATAAACGCGGTTGGGCAACATCAGGTGAGGCCGGAACAAGATCATGGTGAGCAACACAAAGGTTGCGATAAGGCACGCTTTGCGCCAGGCATGCAGCCTGGACCCTTGCCCAGACCAGCCTCCCGCCAGGCTTTGCACGACCGCTCGCCATGCCTCAGAAAACCGCAGACGCATCAGGGCATGCCTCTCGGGTTACCCGGCATGGCTGGCCAGCCGCTGGGCTCTTCTTCGGCCTTGATCTGTTCATCTTCATATTGCTGCGGGCCGGACATGCCATGCGTGGTCGGTGCCAGGCGCAATGCCAGATGGTAGTTATATTTCACTTCTGACCAGTCCGGCTCCACCCGCAATGCTTTCTGGTAACTTTCCTTGGCCAGCGCAACCAGCGGTCCAGCTTCGTCCCAAGCCGGCAACCCGCGTTGCTCCAGCAGGCGGATTGCCGTGCGCAGGTAAATATTGCCGGAATTAAAATAGGCCTGCTGGCGTAGCGAATCGCCTTCAGCCACCTTGCTGATCAGGGCAGCGTATTCTGATAAAGCCTGCTCAGGCTTGACCTGGTTGTCATAAAAAACGGCATTGGCAAACAAAGCCTGCGGCGTCTGGTTTGCACCCAGCAAGGTGTTTTCAATCAACACATGTGGCTGCAGGCTGCGGCGGTAGACTTCAGCCTGATAGATATCAATGACTTGCCTGATCAGCATCACGACTGCAATCAGGATGAATACCCCTGCCCACAACACACCACGCCGCAGGATGCCTGCCAGTTTTTTACTCATGCCTGCCACCGTTTCAATTCCAATGCATACAAACAGATCAAACACACAGATGCCAGCCAGGCCAGGCCATAGGCATACTGGCTTAAGTCCTGCCGTGACACCGGCTCCAGATATCTGGTCGGTTTATTTTTCAGTGTAGAAATATCGCGCACTGCTGCCATCACCGCTTGCGGGTTTTCCGCCTCATACACGCGGTAAGGCACATTCAGGGTCTGGAAATACTCATGCAGGGCATACTCAGGGTAGGCATCAATGTTTTCGCCTTCAGCCAGGCTTTGCTTGAGGCTGACGCCACTTTCAGAGCGCAGGTAGATCCAGTACAGAGACGCTTTCTGGCGCATGAACATGGCGCGTAACATATCCTGTGTTTTGCCATCCAGATGTGCGCCGCCGTCCGACACCAGCACCATGGCGCGGGCGCCGGTGACTGGCTGGTCAGCAAAGTAATCGAGTGCCATGCCCAGACCACGTGCCACAGCGGTAAAGCCCATGCCACCTGCTTCAGTGGCATCCAGTGCGGCCTGGACGAAGCTGCGGTCATTGCCCAGCGGTGCTGCCAGGATAGGCGAGGTACTGAAAGTAACCATGCCCATTAAGTCATCATGCCCTTGTGCGACTAGCGTTTTCAGCACATTTCTAGCCACCACCATCTTTGGTACGCGCGCCTGTGCATCCCCCTTTTTAACAAACGGTTCATTCATGCTGGCACTGCGGTCCAGCACGATCATGACATGCGCGCCACGCCCTACTTTTTCGACGTATTGAGATTTCAGGTAAGGGCCGGTAAGCGCCATGCTCAAAGCCAGGATCAACAGACTTAATGAAATTTTCCAGATGCGATCCAGCCAGGCGGAGAGCGGATCTGCGGGCAAGCCTTGCAACGCCGGGTGCGGGAAATTCATTTGTCCGCGCAATACCCATGGCAATACCGCCAAAGGTAATAACAGCAATGGCCAGAAATCCGTCAGTCCCCAGTGCTCATTAAAGCCGGAGCTCAGTAATATTGTTTGTGCGCTTTCCTGCCACATGCTCAGGAAATCTCCACCTGGCTCAGTTTTTTGGCCAGTTGTTTCAATTCATTCAATGAGGAAGAAACCGGCTGACCGGCAAAAAAGGTTTGTTGCACATCTTGGTAAAATCGCTGCAATGTGTCGTTGTAAGGCACTATGGTTGCCTGGCTGGCAAGCAGCCTTGGCAAGTTTTCGGCGGTGACGGCGTACCCGGCAAACTGATCCACGGCGCGGCTGATCAGGCGCATGGCCTGCATGCGGGTTTCGTTCTGATCGCGCTTGAATCGGCGGATAACACGCCACGCCTGCCGGAATGGCATGCGTTTCTCCTGTGGAAACTGGATCCAGCCCTGATACCAGGCGATATACACCAGGCCTGCACTCAACAGGAAAAACCAGCCAGCCAGCTTACAAAGTTGCTCAGACAGCGGCCACTCGGGTAGTGGCGCATCCGGATAGAGCTTGACGTGCTCGGCATCGATACGCGCTGGCAGCAAGCTGGACACAATGACCTTATCCGCAGGCACATCTATCGTCAGGCGCTGCTGATCGCGTTTGAATTGTAAATGTAGATTCTTCAGCGGGATGGTTTTCACCGTATCGCCTGCGACAAATATCTGCCAATCGATATCAAGTTCAATCAGGCGCTCGGTTTTGCTGTCGCTGATAGTCCAGTCTGCTTTCCTGAGTTCGATGGCCTCATTTTGTGCAGGCGGCGGCAAACTGGCCGGATCCAGTTCAAAGCCTGGCGGCACATGCAGCGTGATATGTTGCCGCGCAATACTGCCCAGGGTGTAGTCGGCTTCCCGGGTATGGCTTTCAGCGCGTGGCTTCATCTCCGTGGCGGCATATGTTACCTGCATACAAGCCAGCCATAGCAGGCCAGTGACCAGCGTGAATAACCGTTTGTGGGTTTGGCCAATTTTTTTTTGCCCATGCATTACATTCAACCCCATGCTCATGCCATGGTCTCCATCAAATGACGACTGACTTCCTCAGCACGCCAGCCTGGGCTTAGCCATAAGGGTGAGCGAGTGCCCGCTTTTAAAAATGTTGCATTGAGTGCAAGTGTTTGCTGTGCGGCATGATCAGCGATTTGCTGATGCAAACCACGCCTCAGCATCCAGCTACGCTCCTCCCCGGTTTCCATATCGCGCAGGCGCGCCCAGCCAAAACCAGGTAAACCCGCTATCGCGGCACGGTCGCGTAGCACAACAGGCACCACATCGTGATGCTGCCCCGCTTGCAAGGTCTGTTGCAGCAAGGCATCTGGCCAGTAAAAATCAGACAGCAGGAATACCAGTGCACGTTGCGAACCTAGCGACATCATGGTGTCCAGGATGGCGCTGGCGCTACGGCCATCGGCATGAGTTGATGCTTCTGCCTGTTGCCAGAAGCGTGTGATTTGTTGTGCCACTGCCTGTGCTGTGCCAGGCTGAAAACTGGGTAACACTTGCAATGCCAACTGCTCTTGATCATCCGCCGCGCGCATGCCAAACGCATCGCCTTGACGGTTGGCAGACCAGGCCAGCGAGGAAACAAACTCCGTCACCTGCTGCCGCATATTGGCTTCGCCTTGAAAATACATGGAACTGGACACATCGACGATCGCATACACACGCACTGCGGCGCGCTCGAGATAAGTCCTGACCAGCCATTGCCTGGGCACCGTGCGCACGCTGGCGCGTATATCGATCCGCTTGGGATCAGGGCATGCTAACAATGTGGAAAAACCAGCAAAGTCACTGCCATTGCCGTGGTGCGTGGTCAGGGTTGCTCCGGCGTGATATGAGCGGGAGCGCCAGTTGATATTGTAAAAAAACTGGCTGGGCTCAAATGTAGTATGTACGTTTGATGAAGTTGGAGTCATCACAGATGCATGGACTGGAGTCGTTGACAGGATAGCCATAGAATAAAAAAACAGACTGCCGCCAGACTTAAGGGGCAGACACCTTGTCCAGAACCGCTTGCAACAACAGGGGCGCCAGTCGCGCATGTTGCAATGCATAAGCGCCATTGAAAAAGACTCTGTGCGTCATGACGAACGGCCAAACGGCACGGATATCATCTGGTGTTAAATAATCACGGCCTTCTATCCAGGCACGGGTGCGCGCACTGCGCATGAGCATGGCGGTTCCGCGCGGGCTGGCGCCGCCAGCCAGCAAGCGTGACATATCGACATCGGGCAACTGTATACCGGCCGCTACAGGGTCTTTCAGCGCTCGCCATAAATCAACGGCATATTCCTGCAACGCTATTTCGGCCCTGACTGCATTCTGTATAGTTTCGGCGACCAGGTTTAACTGGTTGTAAGGCGTCAAGCCGGAAGGCAATGTCGCAATCAGCGCATCGACATCATAGAAACGGGTATCAAACATCAGTGCCCGTTGCAGCTCACGTGCATCGGGCGCCTGTACCGAGATTTCCATCAGGAAGCGGTCACGCGCGGCAGCCGGGATTTCAAAGGTTTCTTCACGCTCCAGCCGGTTACGGTCGGCAAACACGGTCAGGTGCGGGAAACGGTATTCGCGGTTAAAGGCATTCACCGATCGTTCAGCCATCAACCTTAAAAACAGGGCATGTGCCTGCGGCCGGGCACGGTTGATTTCGTTAAAGAAAAACACCGCCAGTGCTTCATCGTGCTGTAATAACGGGCCGGGTTTAACCGCTGCCTGCCCCTGTTCATTGATATAGGCATGGTAAAGAAAATCGCTGGGCATCAGGTCAATCGCGCCTTCGATACGCTGATAAGCGCCACCCAGGAGTTGCGCTGCTGCGCGTAGCAGTGTGGTCTTGCCTACGCCGACATCGCCTTCCAGCAGCACGTGCCCACGTGAAAAAATGGCAATGGTCAATGCGCGCGTTTGTTCAGGCATGCCCACCACCACGGTGTTAAGGGCTTGCTCAAAGGCCAGGGCACGCTCACGCCAGGCGGCTAATTCAACTTTATTTTCCATACACTATCCATGATTCAGGATGAAACAGACCACTGCCGACTGTACGCAATCGACACCGGTTTGCTACATACATAAGGGGTTCGAAACTGACATCAGAAACGATGTCAGTTTCTTTTGGGGGGAGTTAAGATTACTTCACGTCAAACACGAAATTGCCGTTGGATTTTGCATTGGCAATACGTTTTGCATTGCGTGCATCCATCAATTTAATGGATTCCTCTTGCTTGTTGAGTTCTACCGGATCATGTTTTGGGTCATATTTGGAACCCGCAATTTTTTCCGGATAGCCAGGTTTGGCTTCCCAGCAGTTTCCTGGCTCTTTACAACTTTGACCGTCGTAAGCCAGAGCCTGATTTGACACCGCAAACACACTGGCAACAGCCAGTAATGCCAATACGTGTTTCATCACTTTCTCCTTAATCACAAATTAGCTGGTGTATTGTTTTCGATTAACGGATTGCCCACCAGCCTAACAATCCGATAATGGGCTTAACCGTGTGGCGCTGCGCCACCGTTTTTAAGGTTTTCTTCGGACTGATGACGTATCCAGGCAATCACATGCAGGATCTCGTCGACGGTCATACGGCCTTGTTGCGGACCCATCATGCCGGCAGCGCCGCCATAAATGGTTTCAAAAATGCCTTTGTCGGTTTCGTTTTTAGGGTATGTCCAGTAATCGTCAGCCAGTGCCGGCCCTAACTTGCCTTCAGCCAGATGACCATGGCAGCCGGAACACGCGGTGGAGAAAATGGTATAACCCTTTTTCACCTCAGCGTCGTTGCCACTGTATGGGTTTTCACCAGTAGCCAGAAAGTGCTTGGCTTCCGGGGTAAAGGTTTCGTCTTCCATCGGCGAAATATCCAGCAGATCTCCAGAA
>DATHWT010000108.1:0-12861 GCA_035460345.1 Methylophilus sp.
TTTGCGTTCTTTGCCCTGGGTGACGTTAATTGAACGCCAGCCTGCACTTGATGATACGGTGCCACTATCGCATTCGCGTGCGCTTGATTTGGCATTGGCACAAGTCACTACGCCTTTTGTGCTGTCTATCCACACCGATACCTTTGTGAAACGTGCTGACTGGTTGCAGATGTTATTGCAGCCCTTTAACGATAATCCCAAACTGGCTGGAGTAGGCTCATGGAAGCTGGAATCCAAAACCACCTTGCAGCGATGGGGAATCCGCTTTGAACAATCGTGGAAAAAAGCCTTGCATCAGTGGTTTGGTTATCGCGGTTATAACCCCAATCGTTTGGATGAGAGCAAATATTATTTACGTAGCCACTGCGCCATGTACCGCACTGAGATCATCCGTGCACTGAACACCTGTTTTTCAGATAACAACCAGACGGCGGGGATGGTGATGCATCAGAAGATGGTCGCCGCTGGCTATGAGATGCGCTTTCTTGATTCCGTGCTATTGGGGCAATACGTAGATCATCTCAACCATGCCACGCTGATATTCAATCCTCAACTGGGGACTAGCGAAAAGAATATGCGTGAGGGTGCCAAACGTATCAATGCTAAATTGCGTGGTATTGACGGTGAAGCCATTCTTGCAGACAGTCGCCTGGATCAATAACAAAAAAAACATCATGACAAACCGTCTGCTAAGCCTGGCTTATTACCTGCCGCAATTCCACGAGATTGAAGAAAATAACCGTTGGTGGGGACCTGGATTCACTGAGTGGCAGCAGCTAAATGCGGCAAAAACTTATTTTGACTGGCAGCAGATACACAAACCTGAAACGCCCTTCGGTGATTACAATCTACTCAATCCTGCCGTGTTTGAGTGGCAGCAATCTGTCGCGCAAGCGCATGGCATTGATGGTTTCCTGGTTTTTGATTACTGGTTTGGCCAAGGGAAAAAACTGCTGGAAAAACCCATGCAGATGGTGCTTGATCAACAGCTGAACTTTCAATATGCCTTCTGCTGGGCCAACCATACCTGGTATAACAAGCGCGAGAATATCACCCTGCAGTTGCAGCAATATCTTGGAGCTGAGGATTACACAGCATACTTTGAGCAGTTGTTACCGCATTTCCAGTCATCAAATTACATCAAGATAGACGGAAAACCTGTATTTTCTATTTTCAGCCCCAGGGATATCCCTGATCTCGAAGTGTTTATCCAGACCTTTAACCAATGTGCTATTCAACATGGTTTCCCGGGCATTTACTGGCTGGCAGATAATACCGATCCGCATCAGCCCTGGAAAAAACATTTCGATGGCTACAATAAATCCGGCAGTATTTTTAAATGGCGCAAGCGCGATAACTGGTGGTCTTATATCCGTGAAAAGCTGGCAAGGACTTTCCATTGCAAACAGCTGGGGCCATTTGTCTATCGGTATCAGGGGCTGGTGATTGATAACGATCCTTTAACTGAAGACCCGCACCACATCCCGATTGTATTTACCGGTTGGGATACCACCCCGCGACATCTCAGGCGCGGTACCATTTTGAGCGGGTTTAATCCGCAATCCTTTGGCTTGCATCTGGAGCAGATTTATCTGCAATTGAGCCAGCGCAAGCAGCATTTGCCTACCCAGGTGATTGTGATCAAATCATGGAACGAGTGGGCGGAAGGGAATGTGATTGAGCCTGATACGCTGTGGGGTAATGAACTACTGAATCAGTTTTTAAAATTTACAAACAAATTCAAAACATGATGCGTTTAATCAGGCCTAAGATCATTAGCCATCTGATCTTCAAATTAAGAAGATTCAGGTACCAGACTACGGATAAACAGTCACAGCATGCACTGACGCTCACTTATTTATGCCCAAACGCAAAGAAAGCATCGGGTGGCGTCAAAGTCATTTACCGGCATGTATCTCAAATTAACCAGATGCAGATTGATGGCGTAAAGGCGCAAATTTTCCATCCCAAAGATTTAAATTTTCGATGTGATGCGCAATTTGATAACCTGGCTTTTAAAAATGATTTTGTATTCAATCAGAAAAATGAAGTATTAGTCATACATGAAATGTGGGCAGCGCGTGAGGCAAAGATAGCAAATGCCAAAGGTATCCGATACATTATCCAAGTACAAAACGGGTACGAGATTTTTCGAAAGGCAGAGGTAGCAGCCATTTATTCGGCTTATCAGAAAGCTGAACTTATCACGTGTGTTTCAGATGATATTCACGCATGTTTGATTTTTTTATTTCCCGAATTTAAAGAAAAAATAGTGCGGATACATTTATCCGTTGAGCATGACCTTTTCAAGCCTGCTGCAAAAAAAGAAAACATCATTACTTACATGCCACGTAAACTTGGAAAACATTCAAAGTTAGTTTTGAATTTTATTTCAAGAAAATTACCTCCGACGTGGAAGATACTTCCAATCCATAATATGACGCAAAGTGCTGTTGCAGAACTGTTGGCCAAGTCTAAAATCTTCTTGTCTTTCAGCGAACTGGAAGGGTTGGGACTGCCGCCGCTAGAGGCTGCTTTGTCAGGCAATCTGGTCATTGGCTACACGGGGGAAGCAGGTAAAGAGTATTGGCTGGAAAGACAGTTCCAGGAGATTAATTGCGGAGATATACTCAATTTTTCACAAACGATTCTTGCTAACGTTCATGAGTTTGACAACGTGAACATAGAATTCAGCAAGTTTGCAGGAAATATTGAAATACTAAGAAATAAGTACACGCTCACTCAAGAACTCAAAGACTTGCAAGGTTTAATAAATCAACTGATGACTGGTGCGAAAGCCCATGCTTATGTCAGATAGTTTCTTGATCCCGGCAGTTGTTACATCAAAACTAGAATTAAAACCGCACCCCCATGTTGTATGGGCTTTGCTAGCGATTAAACATGACCAAACTGCCTAAACGTTTCCCCATTTATTTTTCTCTTTTGCTGGCATTCATCATTTGTTGCCGAGTGTTGTGGATTCAACATGGCTGGATTACCAATGACTCTATCCTTTATTTTGAAATGGCACGGCATCTTTCTGAAGGTAATTTTGCTACGGCGCATGCTGTCGAAGGGTATACATGGGGATTCTATCCAGCATTGATTGGTGTGGTGCATGCAGCTAGCGGCTGGGATTTGCAGACATCTGCAAATCTGCTGATTATTATCTTTTTTATGCTACTTGTGTGGGGGCTGATGCGCATGGTAAGCATCGCGGGTGGCAATGAATGGATGCAATTTTATGCAGTATTGTTATTACTTGGATCTGCTTACATCACAGGTAATATTCTGCCTATGGCCAGTCGCGATCTGGGCTACTGGGCAATGACGGTACATGCTGTGAATCAGTTGATTCTCTTCTATCAGCATGGATTTAAAAGGCATGCTTTCTATTGGCAGGTCCTGATATTGATAGCAACCCTGTTCAGGATTGAGGGCGCTATTCAATTTTTAGTTTTGCCACTTGCAGGTTTTTTTATTTTACATCCTGTATCAGGAAATTTAAAAAGGATAGCTGCACCCTATACTTTGTTAATAGTCGGTGGCTTGCTTGCTCCAGTTGTTTTATGGAGTATGCATACTGGTCTCGATGACTTGGGCAGAGTGAAAGATATTTTCACAGGTATAAAAGATATCGAATTGAATTTCACACGCAATCTGACTCATCGCGTTGATGTGATGCGCGAGGCCGTCATTGGGGAAGCTTTTGAAGAGTATTCGTGGTTCAGTTTCCTGCTTATTTATTTTTCGATTACCACTATCAAATGTTTTAGTGTGGCTGGCTGGGCTCCTATATTACTTGTTTTCGCTGAAAAAAATGCCATCAAAAAAGGGGTACAGCCTATTGCTTACAAAGTCCTGCTATTCTGGTTATTTGTTTCATGGGTGATTGGCTGTTTAATCACTTTTAAAGTCAATCTGTTATCAGCTCGCTATGTGGCATTGTTTGGGATTGTATTGATTGTATTTGCAAGCTTTGCACTACACAGATTATTGCAACAAAGAACGCACATTGCACTAGCAAAAAAACTTCTATTCATTTTATCAGTGGTTATATTGTCAGCCGGATTGATAGGCAATGTTAAATCCAAGAGTCCCGACTTTTACTATGAAATAGATGCCGTTCAATATATACAATCCAGATTGGCGACTGGTCAGAAAGCCCTTTATAGCTCTGCTAAACAAAGGTTTTATGCGAAAGCAGCTTATGATGGCAGGACTGATTATGACTGGGAGTATCTGGCTACACTCATGTCGGACGGACGTATTCAACAATATACCTACATCATTATAAAGTTTGATGACACGCCTGAAGAACACTCGAAATTAGAAGATTTTCAGCGCAAACTGGATGGCTTTAAATTAGAGAAGACGTTTTATGGTCACAAGAGTAAAAAGCAATTACTTGTCTTTAAACGTACCGACTAATGAGGCGGATGCAGTAAATAATGCTGCATTTTCTTTTTAAGCGTACTCGCTTTGGGCAAGCTCAGTTTTGCATGTGCAATATAGCTGTCTACTAATATTGACCAGTTTGACTCGCCAAATGGCGCATTCATCCTGGCATAGCGCGTCAAATGCCTGAAACTGCGCAACCGCGTGCCAAACCAGAGCGACCAGGGGTAGATCTTCATGTCGGCAATATCAATCAATCCCATCTTGCCCTCAGGCGACAGCACGATATTACCGAGATGCAGTGAGCGAAAGTGAATACCTTTTGCATGCAATTCGGCAATAAAGGCGCCTAGTTGCTTGACGTGCTTTTTCTCCAGTTTCTCTTGATCAAGCAGGTGTTTAAGCGTTCCGCCTGGCAACGGTGCATAATGCACGACAAAGGTATGGCTTAAAGTCGCTGATTCCTGAGTCATTCCTGTCCCGCTAATCACCAGCGGATAATCAAGCAGGTGACCATTCTTAACTTCATAGCAATTGATGACTCTGATTGTCGGAATGCCCAAAGCGGTAAGTTCGCTGGCGTGCCTGGAGAAACGTTGTGCATAGCCGTAAAAACGTGCCCAGCTGAAGCGATGACGCAGGCGAAACACTTTCAGGTAATCACCATTAGGCAACTGTAATACTTTGATGCCGCGCGGGTCACGTTCAATGACACGTGCATCAGTAAGATGTTGAGCTGTCAGTAGCGGATACGTCATACCTGAGGTGCTTGCGTGCTCAAAGAAAGATGCTGTATCACGCGGTCTGGCGGGATGTGTTTTAAACAGTTGAGGTGCCCAAGCGGGCACACCCGCTCGAAACAAGGGCTGCAGGATAACCCTAGATACTCAACCACTGCCTGTGGATGCATAGGCGGTGTATGGCTGGGGTCAGATGAGCCATAGATGGCAATCAGCTTCTTATCCAGCGCTGCGGCTACATGCATCAGGCCGGAGTCATTGCTAATCACGGTGTGGCAGGCAGACATTAGATCAATCGCTTCGCCGAGTTTGGTTTTCCCGGCTAGGTCTACGCAGCGCTGTTGGGTGTGCTGCTGAATCTCAGTGGTCACTGGCCTGTCTTTGTCTGAACCAAATAGCCACACTTGCCAGCCTTTACTTAATGCAGCATTGGCCACCTGGGCATAGTATTCGACTGGCCAGCGTTTGGCTTCGCCATATTCCGCACCTGGACATAAACCAAGTACGCGGACAGCCGTTGGTGGAATGCCATGCTGTTGCATCAATAAATCAATTCTTGAGCGGTCAGCAACCAATACAGGGAGTGGTATTGATGGCGGAAGAGCCTGATTCTTTGCGCGACCAAGCGCAACAAAACGTTCCACGGTTTTTTTTAGGATGGATTTGTCCAGCGGCCTGATGTCGTTAATCAGGCCATAACGCATTTCACCCTTGAAGCCGGTGCGCAGAGGAATATTCGCTGCCCATGGCAAGATGGCGGATTTCAGGCTATTAGTCAGCAGAATGGCCTGGGTGTAGCCATTTTTTGCCAGTTGTTTGCCAAACCGGTAACGTTCGCCAATTGCCAAGTCACCATGTTTGAACGGCAGGGCGATTGCCTTGGATACTTCCGGCATTCTTTCTAACAGGGGCAGGGTCCACGCCGGAGCGGCGACATCAATCTGGCAATCCGGCAGGTCGATTTTCAGTTGTTTGAACAGGCTTTGCGCCAGCACCATGTCACCCACCCATGATGGGCCCATCACCAGGATCTTGTTCATGCGTGCATTTTTTTAATCAGGTTAGTCGTACTGCGACCTTCGACCAGATCAATCAGCGCGATCTCACCACCCCAGGCTAATACTTCCTTGCCCCCGACAACCTGGTCAGCGGTGTAATCGCTGCCTTTGGCGATCACATTCGGCTGGATGGCGTTAATCAAGTTCAGCGGTGTATCTTCGTCGAATAAAATGACGGCATCGACAGATTCCAGTGCAGCCAGCACCCGGGCGCGGTCATTTTCATTGACGACCGGGCGGGTAGGGCCTTTGAGGGCAGACACGGAACGATCCGTATTCAGGCCAAGCACCAGCTTGTCACCACGCTTTTTAGCGCCTTCAAGGTAAGTCACATGGCCTGCATGCAGTAAATCAAAGCAGCCATTGGTAAACACGATTTTTTGGCCTTGCTGCTTCCAGGCGGATACTTTTTGCAATAAGTCCGGCAATTCGCTGACCTTATGTGCCTGGGCACTGCCTTGTGCTGAGGCCAGCGCATAGACCAAGTCAGCTTTGGTGATCGGCACTGTGCCTACTTTACCAACCACCACGCCGGCGGCAATATTGGCCAGCGACAGGCTTTCTAAAGGTGACAGGCCATGAATCAGGCCAGCAGCCAACGTGGCTATGACAGTGTCTCCGGCGCCGGAAACATCAAACACCTGTTTGGCGGTGGCGCCCAGATGTTCAGTGTGTTCGGTGATCAGGCTGATGCCTTCTTCACCACGCGTGACTGCCAGGAAATCCAGCGCCAGGCTGGTTTTTAAAGCACTGGCTTTTTCAATCAGTGCAGCGTCGTTTACCTGGGTATCACATGCCTCGGCAATCTCTTTTTTGTTCGGGGTCAGTGCCGTGGCGCCACGGTATTTATGGTAATTTCGACCTTTGGGGTCTACCAACGCTGGAATTTGTTTAGAGCGGCAATAATGAATGACATGCTGGCAAATCTCTTCCGTGAGCAGACCTTTGGCATAATCAGAGAGAATGACCAATGCAGGTTGTTGCTCGAGTGCAACCTGAATTGCTTTGGTCACATGGCTTGCTTCGCTGGCAGACAGTTCAGCGGTGATTTCCTGATCCAGCCGCATCATTTGTTGATGCCCGCCCAGAATACGTGTTTTGGCGATAGTCGGGCGCGTTGAAGTTTTAATCATGGCTTGTGTATCAATGCCATGGCCGTGCATGGCATTTAATAACAATGAAGCTTCATTGTCTTCGCCTATCAGTCCTATCATGCGCGTGTGTATGCCTAACAACGCAAGGTTGGCAGCCACATTGGCAGCACCGCCTGCGCAATGTTGTTCGGATCTGATCAGTAATACGGGGACTGGCGCTTCCGGCGAGATCCGGTTCACTTCGCCAATCAAATAGCGATCCAGCATCACATCGCCAATGACCAGCACATGCTGCTGGCTATTGCCGAAATGCTGGACCAGGGCTGCCAGGCTGGTATTTGTTTGCGTACCAGTCATCAGGATTCCAGAATTTCACACAGGCTGTGACCAATGAAAATGTGGGCTTCCTGGATACGAGCAGTCACATTCGAGGGCACTACAATATTGTATTTACAAAGATCATTTAACTTGCCGCCACTACCACCAGTCAACCCTATGGTGGTGGCGCCAATCTCATTCGCTGCTTCAATCGCCCGCACCACATTCGCGCTATTGCCGCTAGTGGTCAGGCCGATCAGGATATCTTCCGGACGACATAAGGCCTCTACTTGCCGCGCAAAAATATAATCGTAGCCGTAATCATTGCCGACTGAAGTCAGGATAGACGTGTCGGTAGTGAGTGCAATCGATGGCAGGCCTTTACGCTCTTTTTTAAAGCGGCCGACAATTTCAGCCGCGATGTGCTGGCTGTCTGCCGCGCTACCGCCATTACCGCATAACAAAATCTTGCCGCCTTGCTGGATACAGTTACGCATGGCGATACCGACTTCACTGATAAGCGGGAAGGTAACTTTTAAGGCTTCGAACATCGCCATATGTGCCGTGTGCTCGCCCTCGAGATATTCAACATAGCTCATGATGTCACCCTTAAATCAGTGGTTGTGTCTGCATCAAATGCGGGCAGTGGAATGAAATTGCAAGTAGAGAATAACAGGCGCATGGTTAGCAATAAGCATCTTCTTGCATTAAATAGTGTTGTACATAATCTTTCACGCCTTCTTCCAGGCTGGTGAAAGGTTTCTTGTAACCGGCATTACGTAGTTTCTGCATCTCGGCCTGGGTGAAGTACTGGTATTTCCCTTGCAAGTCCAGCGGCATATCAATGTAAGTAATATCCGGTTCACGTTCCATGCTGGTCATGACATTGGTCGCCAGGTCTTTAAAACTGCGTGCCTGGCCGGTGCCGATATTGTAGATGGCACTGGTAGCCGGTTTTTGTTTCAGCGCGGACTCCAGGAAGAACCCCATCACATCGGCGACATCTTTCACATAGACAAAATCACGTAATTGCATGCCATCTTCAATGCCTTGTTTCGTGCCTTTAAACAGACGCATAGTGCCAGTTTCACTGAACTGGTTGAAGGTATGGAAAGCTACGCTGGCCATACGTTCCTTGTGGTATTCGTTAGGGCCATACACATTAAAGAATTTAAATCCGGCCCAGGCAGGCGGGGCTGGCTGTTTTTGTTTCACCTGTTCCAGCACCCACTGGTCAAAGAAATGCTTGGAATAACCATAACCATTCAGCGGGCGTAAGCCTTCGATGCTGGCATCATCATAGCCATGCTCGCCTGCCCCGTAAGTGGCGGCCGAGCTGGCGTAAAAGAAAGGCACTTCGTATTCGGCACACCAGGACCAAAGGTCTTGCGAGTAATGCATATTGTCGGCGACGAGTTTGTTAAAGTCGCGTTCAGTGGTGGCACTGATGGCCCCCATATGAATCACTGCAGTGATATCGTCATTATCTTCGAGGAAGTCGAACAACTGGTCTTTATCCAGGTATTCGGCATAATGCCTGTGCACCAGGTTCTGCCACTGGTTTTCATGTGTGATACGGTCAACAATCACCAGGTCTTGCCGACCCAGTTTGTTGTTCAAATGCCAGGCCATGATAGAACCAATCATGCCTGCACCGCCGGTGATAATGATCATAGAGGAGCGATTAAAACGTTAAAACGCGATTATAACGCGTAATCCGCGAGGGCTGGCATAGAATGGCGTGTTAGCGCATCACGCCAGCATGCCAAATCATCGGTATGGAGAGACTGCGCGTATAGTGAAGTTTATTTTTCAGCGCCCATTGCCAAAGCCCGCTCTTTACTCGCCTGCGCCTCAGCTTCAGCCTTTACTGAGTCAAACTCAATACTCACCCAACCCTGCAAATGTTCCAGCGCAATATCCCGCATCGCTTCAATCCAAACCGCTTCACTATTCAGCGCCGGAATGTAGTGATAATCCCCACCGCCGACCGATTGAAACAGATGTTTGCCTTCCATGGCGATTTCTTCCAATGTCTCCAGGCAATCGCTGCTAAAGCCTGGGCAGACGACATCTATGCGCTTGATCTGCTGTTTGCCAAGTGCGTCCAGCGTATTGGCGAGGTAGGGCTGCAGCCATTCCTGACGGCCAAAGCGGGACTGGAAGGCGACTTGGTATTGCTCTTTGCTTAAGCCTAAAGCCTCAGCTAGTAAACGAGCCGTTTTGTGGCATTCGCAATGGTAAGGGTCGCCTTTGAGCAGGTGGAATTTGGGCACGCCGTGAAAGCTCATCACCAGTTTTTCAGGATGGCCGTGTTGTTGCCAGTACGCTTGGATATGGCTGGCGAGTGCTTGAATATAGAGCGGATGATCGTGGTAGTGCTTGATGGTGCGAATGGCGGGTACATTGCGCATTTTAAGCAGCACGCGCCAGACAGCATCCAGCGCGGCAGCGGTGCTGCTGGCGGCGTATTGCGGATACAGTGGGAACACAAGGATGCGGTCACAGCCTTGCGCTTTGAGAGACTCAATAGCGTTTTTCATGCTGGGGTTGCCGTAAGTCATGCCGAGCTCGACCGCGAACGGTGAGTTTATTTTTTGTGAAAGGTAGCCTTGCAGCAGCTTTTTTTGTTGTTGCGCGTAGACCATCAGTGGTGAGCCCTGGTTTGTCCACACACTGGCATATTTTTCTGCCGATTTTTTTGGGCGAATCACCAGAATGATGCAGTACAAAATCCAGCACCAGATAAAGCGCGGGATTTCAACGACACGTCTGTCCATCAGAAATTGTTTCAGGTAGGGTCGTAATGCTTTGGCTGTCGGCGCTTCTGGAGTACCGAGATTAGCCAATAAAATGCCCACTTTAGAAGGGGCTGCATGTTGATGCTCTGGTTCTGGGTGGTAATGGGTCATACAGCCATTTTAAGCGATTCGGGTTTAATAGATATACCAAATTCGTGTGATTATTGAGTTAAAGACAATAAAAATCCCCGCCTCAGCGGGGATGTGCAAAGCGTACACTTGCAAAAATAAGGACTAAACGATTTCACGCACTTTTTTGCGACTCATCACACCCACCAGGCCTAGGCCAGCAAGCAATAAAGCATAACTTTCAGGCTCTGGGACTGCGGCTGCAGTGTACGTAGTGATGGTTCCATTGTAACCGGTGGTAGCACCTATACTGCTACCAATGACTTGGAGATAAAATTTACCGTATTGTGCACTTTCCAGATAACCAAAAGACACTTTTGGCGTGCCATTTAAAACAGATCCAGTAGCGACCAGATTTTTATCTGAATCAAGAAGATTAAATGCTTTAAAAGAAAAAGAGCTGCTACTCGAACCAGAGATGCTGGCAACTATGTTTTGAAAGCCTTCGGTGCTGAATGCGATGTAATCATTGAAACTGGTATCTCCAGAAAATTCACTGCTGAATTGATAACCATCACCTGAAGGTGTGGCATCATAAGTTGCAGCATAAGCACTATTTAAGACGGTGCTTAACCCGAGCGCAAGTAATAACAAAGGTTTTTTCATACTAAATACTCCTAAAACAACGGTTAAAAACGAATAAAAAACTTAATCTTCTTGAATTAATTTTCTAGAGCCAGCCTACTGGACTTTTAATCTCGAGCTATGGCTCAAGACTCTCTAGGGTTGAAATGTAGGGTTTAAAATGTTGACAGTAGCTCAATCATCAGATTGAGCTAAGCGGGTATGTGTGAGATTTATTTTTTGTTGATTTGATTGCCAACAACACCGCCAACTGCTGCACCGCCTACAGTACCAATCGCACTACCACCTGTGAGCACTGCACCACCTACAGCACCAATACCGGCACCAATTGCCGTGCTTTTGCCACGTGAGCTCATAGAACCACAGCCTGAAGTGCTAAGTGCAATGACTAAAAAAATGGACCAAACCAAAGGTTTTTGATTTTTCATTTGACCACCTCATTTATCTAAATTAAACGTGGGTCAATTATGTGAATTTAGTTATTTTTAGCGAAGAGGGGAGAAACTGATTGTCCTGTCGGACGATTCAGACAATTGAGAAAAGATTGTTAAGAAAAGGAAATTATTGATTGGAGAGTGCGTTGGAAAGCAGTTTTGCTGTGATATCGACAATAGGAATAATACGTTCGTAAGCCATACGGGTCGGGCCGATGACGCCTAGTGTACCCACTACCTGACCGTCAGCTTCATACGGAGCGGTAATCAGGCTGCATTCATCCAGTGGCAGGTAACCGCTTTCGCCACCAATGAATATCTGAATGCCATCGGCGCGTTGGCTGTGATCCAGCAATTGCATCAGTGCCGTGCGGCGTTCAAAAATCTCAAACAGCTTACGCAGGCTGGTCACGTTGGTTGAAAGCTCATCCACTTGCAACAGGTTGCGCTCACCCGAAATCACTACAGATTCTTTTTCTGACGGTTCCGGTTGACCGGCGGCATCCAGTGCGGCAGACATCAGCCGGTTAATATCTGCTTGCACCTGCTGTAATTCCTGCTTTAACTTATGCTGCAATTCATCCAGTGTTAATCCCTGGCAATGGCTGTTAACGTAGTTGCTGGCGGCGATCAGCTCACTGCTGCTGAATGCTTTTTCTGCCATCAGGATACGGTTTTGTACCTGGCCATCTTCAGTCACCAGAATCACCAGGATTTTCTTTTCACTCAAATGCAGGAATTCCATATGCTTGAGTACGTTGCGCGTGCGCTTGGGTGTCATCACCAACCCGGCAAACTGTGTCAGTTGCGAGAGCATGTCTGCCGCACTGCTGATCAGCTCCTGCTGGTTAGACGAGGAGAAACCGGTTTTGAGTTGTGCGACCGCGCGATTGTCCAAAGGCTGCACCGTCATCAATGAATCGACAAACAGCCGGTATCCTTTTTTGGTCGGTATCCTGCCAGAAGAGGTATGCGGACTGGTGATAAAACCCAATTGCTCCAGGTCACTCATGACATTGCGTATGGTGGCCGGGCTCACATCCAGGCCGGAATGTTGTAATAATGTGCGTGACCCTATCGGCTGGCCGCCACTGATGTAATGCTCGACCAGCGTTTTCAATAAAATTTGTGCGCGTTTATCCACTTTTTACAGCCTTGTTAACGTAGGGGGATTTTGCCCGATTTATGCTCAGGATAACAGCCCCCTGTGCTTTTCAGTTCAGGGCTTCTGTGCTTTAATGCGCGCATGCTTCCTTACTTTCGCTCGGTTGCCATTGTCGGCAAATACATGGATGAGTCAGCTC
>DATHWT010000109.1:0-5472 GCA_035460345.1 Methylophilus sp.
GGTACTGGTTAAGAAAAGCGTAGTGCTGACTGGTGACCGTATCACCGATGCCGGCCCTGGCGTGAATGGCCAGAATGGTTCTTCTGTGGTGAATGTGACACTTGATGGCCGTGGTGCAGGTATCTTCAAAAACGTGACCCGTGAAAACGTCGGCAAACGCATGGCGATTTTACTGATTGAAAAAGGCAGCACCGAAGTGATCACCGCGCCGGTCATCAATGAAGAAATCGGTGGCGGACGCGTGCAGATTTCCGGCATGGCCAACGCGCAGGAAGCAACTGACATTTCATTGCTATTGCGTGCCGGTGCACTGGCAGCCCCTATGGAAATCATTGAAGAACGTACCGTTGGCCCAAGCATGGGTGAAGAAAACATCAAACGTGGTGTGCACTCTACCTTGTGGGGTTTTGCCGCGATTGCCGTGATGATGATCATCTACTATATGGTGTTTGGTGGCGTTTCCGTGATGGCACTGGGTGTCAACCTGTTGTTGCTCGTGGCGATTCTCTCCATGCTGCAAGCGACATTGACCTTGCCTGGCCTGGCCGCGATTGCGCTGGCGTTAGGCATGGCGATTGACGCCAACGTGCTGATCAACGAGCGCATCCGTGAAGAGTTGCGTAATGGCAATACGCCGCAAGCCAGTATCCACGCTGGTTACGACCGTGCGTTTGACACTATTCTGGACTCTAACGTCACCACGTTGATTGCAGGCCTGGCGCTGTTCATGTTTGGAACCGGCCCTATCAAAGGCTTTGCAGTGGTGCACGTACTGGGCATTATGACTTCGATGTTTAGTGCTGTGCTGGTATCACGTGCCATCGTGAACCTCTTGTACGGTTATCGCCGCAAGATTGAGCGTCTGCCTATCGGTTAACCGGTCCCCGGTCCGAGCGATTGCTGTCACAACCTATTTGAGAACAGATTATGGAATTATTCAGAATTAAAAAAGATATCCCGTTTATGAGTTACGGGCGTCTGACCACTTCGATTTCGCTGATCACCTTTATATTGGCGATCTTCTTCCTGATGCACAGAGGACTGCATTACGGTGTGGATTTTACTGGCGGCACGGTGATGGAAGTGCACTACCCGTCTACAGCTAATATCGGCAAAATCCGGGAAGTCATTGATCAAACCGGTTTAAATGATGTCACCGTGCAAAACTTTGGCTCCAGCCAGGATGTGCTGATCCGCCTGCCGGTGAAAAAAGAACTATCGATTGCGCAATTGTCAGAAAAAATTTCGACGTCATTGAAAAACGCAGATAGTGGCGCTGAAATTCGCCGGGTGGAATCTGTAGGTTCGCAAGTCGGTGAGGAGCTTTACGAAAATGGCGCCTTGGCCTTACTGCTGGTATGTGCAGGCATTATGGGGTACCTGGCGCTGCGCTTTGAATGGCGTTTTGCGGTGGCCGCGATTATCGCCAACATGCATGACGTGATCATCATTCTTGGCTTCTTTGCTTTTTTCCAATGGGAATTCAACCTGACGGTGCTGGCTGCGATACTGGCTGTGCTCGGTTACTCGGTAAATGAATCCGTGGTAGTGTTTGACCGCGTACGTGAAAACTTCAAGAAAATGCGTAAGGCGTCGGCCGTGCATGTGATTGATAATGCAATCACCCGCACCATGTCGCGCACTATCATCACCCACTTGATGACACAAACCATGGTTTGTTCGATGTTGTTTTTTGGTGGCGAAACCCTGCATAACTTTTCACTGGCACTGACCATTGGTATTTTGTTTGGTATTTATTCTTCAGTATTGGTTGCCTGCCCGATCGCTATGTGGCTGGGCGTGAGCCGTGCCAACCTGATTGGTGACTCCGAGAAGAAACCTAAAGAAGACGAAGCGGCACTGGTACCTTAAGCACTCACAACGCATGGAAACTCGAAATAAGTGAGCGAGCGGTTGAAGTGCAAGGCGCCCGGAACGCAGAAACCGGAATGTATATGTAGTACATAAGGATTTAAAGTACCGCGCAACGCAGCAATTCGCCCGCGTAGCCACTTCGTATGCGTTTCCCTTGATTTTTAGCCACTGGTGGGTACACTAGTGGCTTCTTGTTTTTAGCCCCACTCCCTTGGACAATATTCCTTTAAGCTGGCAGATAGCCTTATTACTTCTGCTACTGTCACTCACAGCGTTTTTCTCCGTCGCCGAGACCAGCCTGATGTCGCTCAACCGTTACCGCATGCGACACATGGCCAAAGAAGGCCATCGCGGCGCCAAACTAGCCAGCCGCCTGATCGCGCAAACTGACAAAACCCTGGGCGCGATCCTGCTTGGCAACACGTTTTGTATCGTAGGCTCCTCCACGCTGGAAGTGATTATTTCCGAACGGCTGTTTGGTGAAGGTGACTATGTGCTGATGTGGGGCTCACTGGCGATCACCTTTGCCATTCTGGTATTCAGCGAGATTTCACCAAAAGTCATTGCCGCCGCACATGCGGAAAAACTCGCCTACGCGACCAGCTATTTACTCTACCCACTGATCTGGTTATTCAACCCTGTCGTCTGGTTCGTCAATCTGTTCGTCAAAGCATTTGTTAAGCTCTTAGGCGTGCGCGTTAATTTTGACCAGGCGCAATCGGTGACTACCGAGGAATTACGTAGTATCGTCAGCGACGCTGGGCAATATATCCCTTCGCAAAACCGTACCATCCTGCTCAACCTGCTCGACCTCGAAGACATCATCGTCGACCACGTCATGACTGCGCATACGCAGGTAGAGTTTGTCGACCTTGATCACCCGATAGACCAGATCATGGAGCAGCTGGCTAATAGCCGTCACTCCAGGCTACCTGTCAGGCAAGGCGATCATGAGGATATTGTCGGCATCGTTCATGTGCGTAAAGTATTGCCGTTATTACGTGATTTCCACATTGGTAAAATCCCGACCAAAGGCTTGTTGCAGGCGGCAATGAGCCCGCCCTATTACATTCCTTCAGGAACACCGCTGTACACCCAGTTACAACAGTTCCAGAAACATCATGAGCGTATTGCGCTGGTGGTGGATGAATATGGCGAGTTTCGCGGCCTGCTGACGTTGGAAGATATCCTGGAAGAAGTAGTGGGCGAATTTACAACCCAATCGCCTGAGCGCACCAAGGATTTCCAGCAGAATGAAGATGGCAGCTGGCTGGTAGACGGCAGCAGCCAGTTACGCGACATTAACCGAAAATTGAAACTCTCCCTGCCGATTGACGGTCCACGTACTTTGAACGGGTTGATTCTTGAGCATTTTGAGGATATTCCGGAACCTGACACCAGCTTCAAGCTGGGTGAACACAGACTGGAAATCGTGGATGCACAGGATCGTATCGTCAAGCTGGTCAAAATTTATCTTTAAACTCCACCCCATCTGGCACTTGAATTTTTTCATACAAAGCGCAAAATAAACTTAAGATCAGGTATGCAAAATTATGGTAAGACCCAAGCGTGATGGCGATTTGGCACTGGATCCTCAGATTGCCAAACCAAAACCTCCAGAACTATATAAAGTGTTGTTATTGAACGACGACTACACCCCTATGGAGTTCGTTGTCGCCGTGATTGAACGCTTTTTTTACAAATCCCGCGAACAAGCCACACAAATCATGCTCAAAGTACATACTGAGGGCGCCGGAGTGTGTGGCGTCTACCCGCAAGACATCGCTGAAACAAAAATGCATCAGGTGCTGGAATCCGCGCAAGAAGCACAGCACCCGTTGCAATGTGTGATTGAAGCTGCTTAAGGAGCAAAACCTGCATCATGAGAATATCGAGGGAATAGCATGACATTCCCAAGCTTCAGGATAACCCGAACAGTGTTAGCATCAGTAGTCGAATCGGTTTTGAAAAGTCTCTGATTGCACAATCAATCAGCATTGCAGATAAATATGTCGCAAATATGACTGAATAGCTCGAACGTACCATTGAAATTTTTGCATTTAGGCACGATATTAATAACCAGACACAGACGCGCGGGTGTACATTAATAGCATCTGTGAACGTAGCGTTTTTCCTAGTGTATTTTTGTAGTGTAGTGGATTAAGGAAAGTCATCATGATTGCTCAAGAACTTGAAGTTAGCCTGCACATGGCTTTTATGGACGCGAGACAAAAGCGCCACGAATTGATTACAGTTGAGCATCTGTTACTGGCTATGTTGGATAACCCAACTGCCGCAGAAGTGTTACGCGCTTGCGGAGCCAAATTCGATACGCTGCGCAGTGAGCTTACCCAATACATTGAAGAACATACCCCCACCGTGGCGGGTACTGACGAGGTTGATACGCAACCGACGCTCGGTTTTCAGCGTGTGATCCAGCGTGCCATGTTGCACGTACAATCCTCAGGCAAAAAAGAAGTCACCGGTGCCAATGTACTGGTCGCCATTTACGGTGAAAAAGATTCGCATGCAGTGTTTTTCCTGCATCAGCAAGGCGTCACCCGCTTGGATGTAGTTAACTTCATTTCGCATGGCGTGGCCAAGATTCAGGAAAGCGAGCCTAAAGCCAGCAACACTGAGCAGGAAACCGAAGGTGAAAGTGTCTCTACTGGTGCGCTGGAAAGCTTTACGCTTAACCTGAATGCGCAAGTTGTCGCCGGAAAAATTGATCCGCTGATTGGCCGTAGCCTGGAACTCGAACGTGTCATCCAAACGCTATGCCGCCGCCGTAAAAATAATCCGCTGTTAGTGGGTGAAGCTGGCGTGGGTAAAACAGCGATTGCCGAAGGCCTGGCATCACGGATTGTCAATCACGAAATCCCTGAAGTGCTGAAAGATGCAACTGTGTATTCATTGGATATGGGCGCGTTGCTGGCTGGGACTAAATACCGTGGCGACTTTGAGCAACGTCTCAAGGCAGTCATGAAACAATTGGCAGAAAAGCCTGAAGCGATTCTTTTTATTGATGAGATTCATACCTTGATTGGCGCCGGCTCTGCCAGCGGCGGCACTCTGGATGCCAGTAATTTATTGAAACCATCCTTATCCAATGGCTCACTCAAATGCATAGGCGCAACGACTTATCAGGAATATCGCGGTATTTTTGAGAAAGATCACGCCCTGTCACGCCGCTTCCAGAAAATTGATGTGGCCGAGCCTAGCGTGGCTGAAACCATCGAGATTTTGAAAGGCTTGAAAACCAGGTTTGAAGAGCATCACAGTGTGAAATACAGTGCCAGTGCTTTAACTGTGGCGGCTGAGTTATCTGCGAAATATATCAATGATCGCCACTTGCCGGATAAAGCGATTGACGTCATTGACGAAGCGGGTGCGGCACAACGCATCCTGCCGAAAAGCAAACAGAAGAAAATCATTGGTAACAAAGAGATTGAAGAGATCATTGCCAAAATTGCGCGTATTCCGCCAAAAAATATTTCTACCGATGACCGCAATGCATTAAAAACGCTGGAACGCGATTTGAAAGCGGTGGTATTTGGTCAGGATAAAGCGATTGATGTGCTGGCTTCAGCTGTCAAA
>DATHWT010000110.1:0-28140 GCA_035460345.1 Methylophilus sp.
GCGGCCAGATTTTGCTTGAAGAGTACCAAAGACTACTGACACCACGGACCAAACTGGTATCGTTTACACAAGTATCTAATGCGCTGGGCACGGTTACGCCTGCGCAGGAGATGATTGCCATGGCACATCGTGCTGGTGCCAGGGTATTGCTTGATGGCGCACAATCCATCTCGCATATGCGTATCGACATCCAGACGCTGGATGCAGATTTCTTTGTGTTCTCTGGTCACAAGATATTTGGCCCGACTGGCATTGGCGTGGTGTATGGCAAAGCAGATGTATTGCAAGACATGCCTGCCTGGCAAGGTGGTGGCAACATGATTCAGGACGTGACGTTTGAAAAAACCGTCTATCATGCAGCCCCTGCCAAGTTTGAAGCAGGTACCGGCAATATTGCAGATGCGGTAGGCTTGGGCGCAGCGCTAAAATATGTGGAGCGGATTGGTATTGAAAATATTGCCAATTATGAGCACGCTTTACTTGAATATGCGACTGGAGCCATGCGCGATATCCCGCATTTGCGCCTGATTGGTACTGCTAAAAACAAAGCCAGCGTATTGTCTTTTGCGCTTAAAGGCTATCAGAGCGAAGAAGTAGGTGCAGCACTGAACGAGGAAGGCATCGCTGTACGTTCCGGACATCATTGTGCACAACCTATCTTGCGTCGTTTTGGCGTAGAGACAACTGTGCGACCTTCGGTGGCGTTTTATAACACCTATGAAGAAATCGATCGCATGATTGTGGTATTGCAACGTCTTTCAGCGCGTCAGCCTTGATAAGAATGCGGCCAGGTGACTGGCTGCATTCTTCCTTAAAGATCAGCACGCTTCTGTTGTGACATTCGGTCCAACCCACTGTAAAATCTGTCTCACTTCATAACAAAATGATTCATCTGCTTTGAGATGAATACGCCCTGACAGATGAAATTTGACCCGCGCAATAATAAATTTACGGCTATCTTCACCGGTGAAATACTCGGTGCCATGCTGCCTTCAATCATCCTGATCTCTCTGGCGCTGTTTTTCGCCTACAAGTTTATTGACCCTGCCCCGCCCCGCAAAATCGTGATTGCTACTGGTAATAACGACGTTAACTACAATGCTTTTGCAGCGATCTATGGTGTTTTCCTGAAGCAGGAAGGAATTACGTTAGAAACAAGATCCACCTCTGGTGATAAAGAAAATCTGCGTCTGCTGAAAGACCCTGAGTCTGATGTTGACATCGCATTTATCCAGGATGGTGAAGCACATGCCGAAGGTGCCGGCACTTTGCTATCACTGGGTAGCTTGTATTACCAACCGGTGTGGATTTTCTGTCGTTGCAAATTAGAAACCACGCATCTCTCTGCACTCAAAGGTAAAAAAATTGCCATTGGTTACACAGGTAATGGCACCAACACTTTGGTAAGCACTCTCTTGGCGGAAAGTGGCGTTACTGCAGAAAACAGCCAGTTGATCGAAACAGGTGGCGAAGAAGCCGCGGAAGCCTTGCGTAATGGCAAGCTGGAAGCTGCATTTTTTGTAGATGTGCCGACCTCCTACGTGATCCGCAGCATGGTGGAAGATAAACGACTCAGCCTGCTAAGTATGGACACAGCAGAAGCTTTCTCACGCAAATTCTCATTCCTGCATCATCTGGTACTACCCGAAGGTGCCATGGACCTGGTAAATAATACGCCAGAGCATGATGTACATATGGTGGCGCCGACGGCGACTTTGGTGGTGAAAGAAAACATGCATCCGGCGCTAGTGTATTTGATGATGAAAGTCATTGCGCAAGTGCATGGCGGGGCGGGTTTATTTAATACCAAAGATGAGTTTCCTTCTGCCAAGGATACTGACTTCCCATTGAGTACCCAGGCTTTGAACTTCTATAAATCCGGCCTGCCGATTATCGACAAATACCTGCCGTTCTGGGCCGCCACATTTGTGAATCGGACCTTGATCGTCATCCTTCCATTGCTGGCTTTATTGATCCCGCTCACCAAAATTATCCCGATGATTTATGTCTGGCTGGTCAAACGCAAATTATTCCGTTACTACGGCGAATTGCGTTACCTGGATACACAGCTGAGGGAAATAAAAACCGCCGAAGACCAGCGCCTGTTTGTAGAGAAATTAAATGAAATTGAATCCAAGGTGATTAACGTACAGCTACCGGTGCCTTTCTCGCAATATGCCTACGAGTTACGTGCACATATTGAACTGGTCAGATCAAAACTTCAGCATGAAAAATACATGGCTGACACAGAGTCTGCTTCTTAGACTAGCTTTCACTACTTGATAGCGCATTATCTTTCCGCGCTTTTACCCATTGCTGCAACGCTTGCTCAGACATGGGTTTGGCATATAAAAAGCCCTGCACAAAATCACAGCCCAGCCCTTTAAGGTAATTGGCCTGCGCTTCCGTTTCCACCCCTTCAGCAACAATCTGGTAATGCAGGTTTTTGCCCAGCACTACAATCGCACTGGTGACCGCTTCGGAACGCTCCTTGCCTGGCACATCGTTGACAAAAGAACGATCCACTTTCAGGTAATCACCGGGAATATCCCTTAAATAAGCCAGGCAGGAATAGCCGGTGCCAAAGTCATCAATGGCCAGCTTTACGCCTATGCGTTTCAAAGCCTGGATATTTTCCATACTTTTGCTATCAGAGTGCACCAATGCGCTCTCGGTGAGCTCAATCACCAGCCGCTCGGCGGCCAGGCCGGTTTCGCGTAGTACTTGCATCACGTATTCAGTGAACCCTTCAGATTGCAGCTGCAATGAAGAAACGTTCACGGATACTTTGGTATTTGCCAGCTCTGTCTCTTTCCAGCTAGAGACTTGCTTGCAGGCAGCTTTTAACACCCACGCGCCCATAGGTACAATCAGCCCGGTCAACTCTGCCACACCAATAAATTTGTTTGGCGGAACAACACCCTGTTGCGGATGTTGCCAGCGGATCAGCGCTTCGACACCTACCATTTTGCCGTTGTTGAAATCAATTTGCGGCTGAAACACCAGATAAAATTCCTCGTGTGCAATCGCGGCTTCCAGCTCGCTGGCGAAAGCCAGGTCCTCAGGCGGCAACACCTGCGCATGCACCACGCCTTTGCGGTAGTAAGTGGTGGTCATGATGCTCACAATGGCCATCAGCGCAACCGTAATAATCATAGGTGTCACCCGCGGGTCATGCTTGAAGTAGACACCAACGCCACCTAGTACAATCGAACATAGAAATAAAATACACACGATCCAGCGCAAATGTTTACCGGACTCATCCAGCAATAACAGGTAGCTCATTGAAGTTTGCGAGATTTGTTTGGCCAGCAACGCCGATGCGCACAGCAAGCCGCCAAGACTGGCCAAGATGGATAGCTGACCATAGGCATCCGGGATATCATATAACGCAGCCAACAAGCCGTTTATCGGCATGAGTATCACAATGCAAAGCAATGCCTGGCTGCACTTGCTCCACTGAATATGGCAAAGGACGGACGCGAACATGACTAAGGCCGTCATGACTAAATCTGTCGTCAACTGATCGATACTGATTGCATCAGCATAAGCGGTGGTAAGATCAAAATCGATGTGCCTATGGCTACCAACCACTATGAATATTTCAGCAAGAAACAACAGTATGACCGAAGCAGCGATGATTTTTGTCAGCTGGTCATTTCGCCATATTTCGAGCAAAGTGCGCAGGCTCACGACTATAAAAACCAGGTAGCCCAGACTTAATGCTATGCATAAACCATATTCATTGGGAAAAGTAATAAAAGGAAACGTCAGGAAGACCGTGACAATACTGGCAATCGCCAGCCATGGCGCCTGTTTCTGAACACTGCGCAAAAAACGATGCCGCATATACTGGCGTTGCGTAGCGCACTCTTGAACATTCACAGCTAACCAGTCGATACTGGAAACTGACATATGATGCCCCCTGTCCCTGACAATTTTATCACCGGTTTGACCGGTGGTTTTTTACACTATAGGTGCTGGGCGAAGGAAATTATTAAGAGAGTAACAATGGATTCATGTTCCTTTTCATTTAATGATGATTGCTATCAAAAATAATTATTACAAAATACATTTGCTAAGAAACAGAGGGATTTTATAAAAGACTATGCATGGCCGCTTACACTGCCGAAAGATGACAATCATCAGCCAGGCTGGCTGGGGATCAAGTTAGATAATGCTTATTTAGGAATCGTCGCAGGCAGGTTTTCTGCCACCCAATCTTGCAAGGCCTCTGCTTCCAGCGGACGTGCAAACAGGAACCCTTGCACAATGTCGCCGCCTATGGCCTTGATAAACTTGGCCTGCGCTTCAGTTTCAACCCCCTCGGCAATAATCCGGTAATCCAGGCTTTTACCCAGACTCACAATGGCTTGAATCACGGCTTCAGCCTTGTTATGCCCAGGCAGCTCCATCACAAACGAACGGTCTATTTTGAGGTAGTCACCAGGGATGTCGCGCAAATAAGACAGGCAGGAGTAACCGGTGCCAAAATCATCGATCGCCAGTTTGATGCCGGCTTCTTTCAACTGGTGCATCATGCTGGCATTCTGGCCATCATCCTGCACAAAAGCACTTTCAGTCAGCTCAACCACCAATCGCTCCGGCGACAGTCCTGTTTCTTCCAGTATCTGCAAGATATCTTCCACCAGTGTGCCGGACTTTAACTGTAGCGCAGAGACATTGACTGCCACCTCTATCTTGCCCAGCACAGGGTCATCATTCCAGGCCGCAGCCTGCGCACACGCGGTGCGCATCACCCATTTGCCCAAAGGCACTATCAGGCCTGTCAGTTCAGCCACCCGAATAAATTTTTCCGGCGAAATAATGCCTTTTTGCGGATGGCGCCAGCGTACCAGTGCCTCTACACCCTTCAAGTTGCCAGTATTGAAATCAATCTGCGGTTGATACACCATATAAAACTGCTCATTATCCAGCGCAGTCTCGACCTGGCTGGCAAAATCCATATCTGCAGCAGGCAACACAACCTGGTCGCTGCTTTGCCCTTTGCGATAATAAGTCGCCGTCATGGTGTAGATAATGGCAAGAATAGATACAACGACCACGACTGGCAGCGCACGTAACATGTTGTCACCGAACTCCACCCCGGCCCTGGCCAGCATAATTGCAAAGAAACTCAGGAAAACGATGCTGAAGCGAATCTGTTTACCGTTATCGTCCATGAGCAATAAATAGCTCATAGGCGGGTGAGAAGCATGTTTTGCCAGCAGGCTAAAGGCACACAACAATCCGCTTAAGGTGGTCAGCGGTGACATGATGCCGTAAGGCTCTGCTACACCGCAGAAAAAGCCCAACAAGGGAATCAATGGAATCATCACAGCTACATACAAAATCGCCTGACTCGTCGCTAACCAGCCAGAACGCTGAAACAAATAGGAGGATGCAATCAGGCAAGCCAGCAATGCACCAGCTGCATACTCCAGCACACGTGTGAAATGATGCACCTGTATATCACTGGTCATCCGCAACAGATGGGCAGTGTCATTGAAGTCGGCAGCATAAGGAGAAAGCTGAACGACAAATAAACTCACCGTGACCAGTGACATGGTCAACATGGCAAGATTGGTACGGCCATTCTCCAGCAGCAGGTTGTAGCTGACCAGAATAAACGTTAAATAGGTGAGTAACTGTGCCAGCCAGACATTGTTATCAACATCCAGCAAATAGTGGGGAAAGCCTAATAAACCGCACACCATGCTCGCCATGGCCAGGAAATGCGTATTGTCCTGTACTTTGCGTACAAGACGATGGCGCATGAACTGTCGCTGCGTAGCATTTTGGTTGAGTGGCGTAGTGTGCTCGCCAATCCCGGTTTGATTCATTATTTACCCTTTTACACTCAATGGCTGCGTATTACGTGCATGTGCACGGAATATCCATGGGTGTTGTCATTTAACCTTAGAACTCTTAGTGTTTATCGGTTAAACAGGAGGATAAATTTAGATTAGATTAAATATAAATGTAAAAATATATTTAAATATTGAAATACAGCGCGATCAGGCTGCTTCCAGCACGCGTTGCATGCCATCAGCACTATTGCGTGTGTACACCACTTTCACCCCGCGCTTGTGCGCGACATGTTTAATACGGTACATCATGGAGTGATTCAACCAGCCGGTCACCAGCACAATCACATTCACATTTGTGGGCAGTTCACGCTTAACATCGCCCGGCTTGCGGCCTGTCCAGTGATCGATTTTGTCGATCCCTTGCGCGTGCAATACCTGTTTGATTCCTTCGATACGGTCACCACCGATAACTAACGCTTTTGTCATGCAAACTCTCCTTTTAAGAGAAAAAAGAAAAAGGCATTGGGTAAATGCCTTTTTCTCAAAATCACAACTTATTTTTGGTAAATCTCATCAAACACGCCGCCATCGGCAAAGTGTGTTTTTTGCGCTTTCTGCCAGCCGCCAAACGTTTCGTCAATCTTGATCAAATTGACTTTTGGAAACTGTTTCTCGTACTTCTTGGCTACAGATTCCAGGGTTGGGCGATAGTAGTTTTTCGCTGCAATTTCCTGTCCTTCTTCGCTATACAAATACTGCAAATAAGCCTCGGCCACTGCTTGCGTATTGTGGCGTTTCACATTTTTATCCACCACAGTCACTGGCGGTTCGGCCAAGATAGACAATGAAGGCACCACAATATCAAACTTGTCCGGCCCAAGTTCTTTCTGTGCAAGAAACGCTTCGTTTTCCCATGCCAGCAACACATCACCAATCCCGCGTTCAACAAAGGTCGTGGTTGACCCACGTGCGCCACTATCCAGCACCGGCACATTTTTAAACAGTTTTTTCAAGTAGTCTTTGGCTTTGGTTTCATCCTGGTTGTTTTGCTTGAGTGCGTAAGCATACGCAGCCAGGTAATTCCAGCGCGCGCCGCCTGAAGTTTTAGGGTTAGGCGTGATCACGGAAGTGCCAGGTTTTACCAGATCACCCCAATCCTTGATGTTTTTCGGGTTACCTTTGCGCACCAGAAATACAATCGTAGACGTGTAAGGAGAACTGTTGTGCGGCAAACGCTTTTGCCAGTCTGGCCCAAAAAGCTTGCCTTTGCTGCCGACTTCATCGATGTCATAAGACAAAGCCAAAGTCACAACATCTGCCTGTAAGCCATCAATCACAGAACGCGCTTGCTTGCCTGAACCGCCATGCGACTGCTTGATGATCACGTTGTCACCAGTTTTGGCTTTCCAGTAATTGGCAAATGCCACGTTATAATCCTGATACAACTCGCGAGTCGGATCGTATGACACATTCAGCAGGCTGACATCCGCTGCCCAGGCCGCGAACGGCGAGGCAAGAGCGGCGATCAACAATGCCTTTTTAAATGTTTGATTCAGATTCATTTCTATCCTCTATTTAGAAGCCGTACAGGGTTAATTCAGTGTAGAAAAAGTCTGAGCTTTTTGAACGGTTTTGATCAAACGTAGCTGTGTTACCAGGTGCACTTACAGCATCCTGAACAAAATCACCAGCCCAGAAATGTGCGTAACCCAGGTTGAGTGCCGCATACTGATTGATTGGGAAACGCACACGCAAATCATATTCTTTACCCAGATCTCTACCAGAGTTACCGGTTCTATCACGCAAGTTTGCACCTGCATTCCAGCGATCAGTAGCGTCATCCAGCTGGTACCAGCTGAAACCAGTATCTACTTTCACATTAGTCAAGTAAGGTACTTGCGGATCAAATTCCACACGTACTTTTGCCGCACGAATGTTTTCCATCTGAATATAGTCATTGTTGGACCAAGGACGGGCAAAACCAAATAGACGGTCAAAACGTCCACTATCAGTCCGGTCAGCGCCTGTAGGAGTGGTTTTATCACCTGAAGCTACGCCATAAGAGGTGCTGAAACGTGGCTTCCATGGATGTTTAGCAAATGTATAGCCGATCTCTGCGTTGTAGGCAAAAGCATCGTGGTCAACATTAATGTACCCAACAGCGTTACTGATAAAACGTTGAACTTCACCCCATTGCTTTACATAGCTGGCGTCATAGTCCCATTGCGTGCCTGGCAAAACACCGAATACACGAACACCACCAGTGTGAATTTCACGGTCTATTTTGGCTTGGCTCCGGGCAGCACCAGTGAGTAAAATACCGTTAGCGTCATACACCACATCGTCGCCATTTTGCCTGAGCAAAAAATAATAAGGCTGAATGGTCACGTATTCTGACCAACGGCGCCAATCACCGATCACACCGTAGAAATTCTGAGAGTGATCTACTTCATCCAGTTTGTCTGTAAAACGTTGTACAGGCTGTACTGCAAACGCTTCCAGCTGCCAGTCATTCTTTTTCTCACCGATGTTGGCACGCACACCCTGGAAGGTATTGGTCGTATTACGCCATTCATTACGCGCAATCAGGCGACGATCCAGGCTTTCCCAGGCCAAACGGCCACCACGTACCCAGAATGGACGGCTATTACCAAGATCATCCTTACCAAAGATGCTGTCTTTGTAGTAAAGCTCCAGATAAGCCTGTACAAAATCTGCCTTATCCACATCACGCGTATCGTTACTGCGTGTGTAATCACTATTGTTACGACGTGAATCCTGAGCTTCTACTGCAAAGCGGAATGGATCTAAAATATTCTTCAGGCCCAGATAAGCACGTGTGCGCAGTAAAATTGGATCATCAACATTTTCCCTGGCACGGCGGAAGTCGTTATCACGGTGTTCATAACGTGCACGGTATTCCAGGCCTACATCCAGCCAATCGATATCGGCAAACGTGTCATATTCTTTCAGCCATGTTTTGTTGAGCTGTTTTACGTAGCGTGGTGGTTCGGTTTCTTTTTGCGTACCGTAACTGCGACGCTCTACGTAATAACCATTGGCAGCTTTGGCAGCTGCTTTTTCCTCGGCTTTAATTTCAGCCAGACGTGCCTCTACTTTTTTCTTTTGTTCAGCATCTTCTACTTGCGCCGATGTAGTATCTTCCGCAGCATAAGCCTGCGAAATCCCTGCGATACCACTTGCCCACCATAACCCGGTCGCAGCCATTGCGAGCGTTATTTTTTTGAACTGCATTTAAATCTCCCTAGTGAATAAAGCTTCCAGTTATCTGGTCAGAGCCATAAAAATCATTTATAACTTTTTCAGTTTGCTTTGCTCGAAACGTACTTTTTCGCGCCGCTCAATCTGAGTCACGCGTCCGTCATGGATTGTTACTTCAATAGAACCATAGCCGGTATCACGTTGCACAGCGATAATCGCTGCATTTACCGCAGCAAATACAGCTTCGTCATAATCTACATCCGGCTTGGTAAGGGGCAATGACATCGTGCATCTCGATTGGATTGAATGAACAGGATTATTTCAGACTATGCATATTTTAAAAAATAATTATTTATTATTTTTATATTCTAATTTGTTATATACAAAATAAAAAAAACCCGCCGAGTGGCGGGATTCAATTTAAAGCTACTCAGGAAGCTTAGAAGTTGTATTGCAGTTGTACGCGCAATGCTTCTGCTTTGAAGTTTTCGTAATCTTCTCTAGGCTGTAAATTGCTTGCCGTGTTTGCAGCAGAAGCTACACGGTTACCAGTCACTAAATTCGTACGGTTCATACGGTGATACACCATCGCAATTTCGACCTCTGGTGCCAATTGCCATTCCACACCCAATTCCCAGTCATTCACATGGTTCTCTGGAGAGTTAGTTTCAGCTTTGTTATAACCATCAAAGTATTGCCATTTAACAAAAGGAATTAAAGTGCCATTGGTACTCAAGAATTGGAAATTATCAATCTTATACATAGCTTGTACATAACCGCCATTCAGGCTTTTCTTTTCGATAACTCCAGCAGCACTGGCAGTTGTATCTAAACCAGGTGTAGAGCCCCAGTTCCACTCAGCTTGGATACCAAAGGGTTGCGGATACATAATGAAGCTAATACCAACACGCTCATCTTTTACACCATTTCTATTGGACAATACAGCTCCAGTACCTAGAGTAGGTGTTGCTGTTGCAAGCGCTCCTGTCACAGGGTTACGGCGACTATATTGACCAACTGTAGAAATATAATCACCAGTATATGCTTGGATACCAGCCTCATAAATCTGGCCACTTTCCGTTTTCCATGGATAGGTAAAGCGAGAAACCACATGGTAGTTATCATTCTGATCGCGCGCGTTAGCACCTTGACCATTGTAAATACCTAAAGCAAACATACCGTAGTTGCCTGAGTGTTTTAAGCCTTGCTTGTTGATGTCTTCAAACAAAGCCTGAATATCTGTTGGTGTGTAGTAGTAGAAAGCACCCAGATCTCGTTCATCACGCACCGCACTGTTCAATGCATCGTTACGATCCAATGCTAAACGGTTTGAGCTTGACTGCAGGTTTTCAAAACCGTATGGCACTTTAGATTGACCGACACGCACACGGTGTACACGCGTTTTATCAATGTAGATATCACCGTAAGCATCACGCAATTGTGCAAAGTTACCCGCGCCACTGGCGTTAGAGTTTGTAGTACCGCCAACTGAGCTCGCGAAGTCAGGCTGAATGTAGTAGCTCAAATGATCGCCAAAGTCGCCAAAGATAATCAGACGCGCACGACGGATCAGGAAGTTCTTATCTGCATCACCCAAAGACTGGTCATCACCAACTGAACGGTCAGACCAAAGGTTTACACCATCATCACCACCTAACATAGTGGTGTTACGCACCTGCACATAGCCACGCAGGTTTACACGACTCGTCCAGCTTTTGCTTTCTTTTTTCTTTTGAACTTCAACTTCAGTGCTGCGGCCTTTGCTAAGCAAAGCGCCTTCCTCTTCAGTCAAAACCCCTTTGCTTACAAGCGCCTGTACCAGATCGACAGTCGAGTCTGCCATGGCAGGCAACGATAAGCCAACTAACATGCTTCCCGCTAGGGCGGACAACACGATGTGACGTAATTTTGAATTCATATCTTTTCCCTGTTTGAATATTCACCTATGCAACGGGGCGTATTTTGAACAAGCAATATGACAATTTGATGACAAATAGATGTCTTGGTACTACAGAAAGACTAGTCCGTTCATAGACATAAAAAAACCACCCGCAGGTGGTTTTTTTACATCCCTTTTAACCTTATTGTTCGGCACGCATATGCGGGAACAGAATCACGTCCCGAATGCTCGGGCTATCTGTAATCAGCATGACTAAACGATCAATGCCGATACCACAACCGCCAGTAGGAGGCATGCCGTATTCCAGTGCTCGAATAAAGTCAGCATCGTAATACATGGCTTCCTGGTCACCCGCCTCTTTGGCCTTCACTTGCGACTGGAAACGCGCGGCCTGGTCTTCTGCATCATTCAGTTCGCTGAAGCCATTGGCCATTTCTCGGCCAGTGATAAACAGCTCAAAACGTTCAGTGATCTCAGGCTGCTTGTCCGAAGCACGTGCCAGCGGCGAGACTTCTACCGGGTAATCAATAATATAGGTAGGTTGCCATAACTGGCTTTCAGCGGTCTCTTCAAACAAGGACAATTGCAGTGAACCCAAACCGGCATGGTCAAAAGCCTTTACCCCAAATTTAAGCAACTCTTGTCGCACAAAAGCCGCATCGCCAAGCTGGTCCAAGGTGTAGTGTGGCGCATATTTTTGGATCGCCCCGATAATCGTCAGGCGCTCAAACGGTTTGCTTAAGTCCACTTCTTTACCCGCATAACTCAGCACCGCTGTGCCCCTGGCAGCAATCGCTGCGGCACGGATACACTGTTCGGTAAAATCCATCAACCAGTGATAGTCGGTGTAAGCAGCGTAAAACTCCATCATGGTAAATTCAGGGTTATGACGAACGCTCAGGCCTTCATTGCGGAAATTACGGTTGATCTCGAAAACGCGCTCGAAACCGCCAACGACCAGGCGCTTCAAATACAACTCGGGCGCGATACGCATAAACATCTGCATATCCAGCGCATTGTGGTGTGTGATGAACGGTTTGGCTGAAGCGCCACCCGGAATCGGGTGCAACATCGGCGTTTCCACTTCCAGGAACTCGTTTTCATTCATGAACTGGCGGATGGCAGTCACCACTTTTGAGCGCGCTTTGAATGTTTCGCGTGTTTCTTCGGACGTGATTAAATCCACATAGCGCTGGCGATATTTGATTTCTTGGTCTTGCAAGCCATGGAATTTCTCAGGCAATGGCCGCAAAGACTTGGTCAGCAGACGTAATTCGGTCACATGCACGGACAACTCGCCAGTGCGGGTTTTAAACAGGCGGCCGCTTGCACCTAAAATGTCGCCCATGTCCCAGTGTTTGAAACTTTCATATAGCTCTTCACCAATTTCATCCCGCGCCACATACAGCTGAATCCTGGCACTGCTGTCCTGAATCGTCGCAAAACTGGCTTTACCCATCACGCGCTTCAACATCATCCGGCCAGCCACCACCACTGGAATCTCTTGTGGATCCAGTGTTTCTTTATCGGTTTCAGCATAAGCGGCTTGCAAATCGGCAGCTTTGTGCTCAGGTTTAAAATCGTTAGGGAATACAGCAGTCTGACTGGCCGATGCCTGTTCGCGCATCAGGCGCAATTTTTCCCGACGTTCTGCGATGACATGGTTTTCGTCAACGGCTGCTTCAATTGAGGCCGATGAAGGTTGATTGGATGATTGTGCTGTCATAGTTATCCGGCTGTTTGCCTGAGTGATCTTTAAAACCGCTTATTTTAACATTGTTGCAGCTGAATACGTGTGAATTCAGCCAGCAGAAGAGTTGCTGGCATATGGCAAATGGATGCGTACCATAAAACCAACCGGCGATAAATTGGCCGCTTTGACATAGCCGCCATGCGCCTCCACAATGTGTTTGGTCATCGCCAGGCCTATGCCATGACCATCAATCTGAGAAGCACTGCGCCCGCGGATAAAAGGTTTGAAAATCTGCTCCAGCTCCTGCTGCTCTACGCCACTGCCCTGATCCTGCACTTCAATGATCACTTCACCGGTACGCTCGCTACGCTGCAACTCAATCGCCACTACGCCAAACACAGGGCCGTACTTGACGGCATTGCGCACCACATTTTCAATGGCGCGTTGCAACAACTCAAGTTGACCATTGATAAGAATGACGCTATCCGGCATATCAAGCTGGATACGTGCATCCTGCTTTTCAAACTGCACATCACCAACAATGCTGGCAAGCAAGCCTTTTAAATCAAGGTCTGTTTTTTGCAACTTTTGCATGCCGGATTCCAGGCGGAAAATTTCCAGTAATTCGGAAATCATTTTCTCCATGCGTACAGCTTCAAGCTCTACCCGCTGTAATGAACCCTGCATTTTTTTCGGATTTTGCATCACTAGGCCAACCGCCATCTGAATCCGTGCCAGCGGCGAGCGCAATTCATGGGAGACATGATGCAGCATATTGGATTGGCTTTTGATCATGCTGTTCAGGCGCAATGCCATCAAATCGAAGGCGGTGCCCAACTCCGAAAACTCATCATGGCTGACAGTGATTTTAGGGCTGACACGTACGAGGAGATTACCATCGGCGGCAGTTCTCAAATGATCGAGCAACAGTTTGATCGGGTGCGAAATAGACCAGGCCAGCACTCCGGCAAAGATCGCACTGGTGATTAAACAAAACACCAATGCTGAGAAGGGGAAGTTTAATAATAGCTCGACATAATTCAGTTCATTGGGAACATGAACATAGCCGGGCTGGTTTTCAACTGTTGGCGCAGGAGGAATCGTCAGCGAAGACGGTTGCGAGGGTTGGTAATGCGCATGCGCCGCTTTCTGATGCAGTTCCCATTGCACAATATTCCCCACCGTAATGACGGTAGAGATAAGCGCCAGAAACAATGCTGCAAACAACTTCCAGAACAGCCGCCCCATAGCCCCCGCTATTACTTCAAATGATTAGTCTCGGACTAATTGATAACCGACGCGATAAATTGTTTGAATCACATTTACGCCGCCGGAAGCTTCTGATATTTTTTGCCTGATACTGCTCAAGTGTACATCAATGCTACGGTCATACTTTACTAATGATCGACCCAAGGCCTTCAGCGACAGATCTTCTTTGCTAACGATAGTCCCGGCATGCTTGGCCAGAATCTCAATCAAACTGAATTCGGTACTGGTAAACACAATCGGCTGGTCGCCCCAGAACACTTTTCTGCGCTCGCCGGAAACAATCAACTGGCCTACGACAATATCATTGCCTTTTGGGATATCGTTGTTCTGACGGCGCAGGATGGCGCGAATACGCGCTACCAGTTCACGTGGCAGACAGGGCTTTTGCACATAATCATCTGCCCCGCCTTCAAGACCCTCAATACGGCCTTCATTATCATCTTTTGCTGTCAACATCAGCACAGGAATATCCGAATGCTGCCTGATATTCTTCAAGGTCTGCATGCCATCCTGTCCTGGCATCATGACATCCAGAATGACCAGCTCAAACTTACCGGCTAATACATACTGCTCACCGGTTAAACCGTCGTGGGCAGTCGTTACGGTAAAGCCTTCTTGCGTCAGAAACTCCTTCAGCATATTGGCTAATTCGACATCATCGTCAATTAACAGCAGCTTGCTCATTTTATCCTCTTACTGATTAACAGAAGGCGCTAAACCCTTAGCCTTGGAATCTTATCGAAGAAACAAATTGATTAACAAGCGTTAAGCAACAAATTTACCCAAGTTTTCAAAAAGTTTCAAGAAAGTTAACTTTTAAATTATACATGCTGCAATTTAAGTTCAACAATTAAATTGCACTAAATGCTTCACAGAGCTGGCTAAGCAGTTGCCCAAATAACGGCAACACTTCCGAAGCAGCATGCGGGCTATCATCATCCGTGGCGGCAATAATATAACTGATAGTGACTTTATCCAGGTTCTCGCGGTACTCCAGCCAATGCTCAGCGTCGGCTTCAGCAATCAGCCTGAATTTATGAAATCCGGACTCGATAATCTCGGCCAGCAGTTCAGGTTCTATGCCTTCAAACAGCGCACTGCCTATCATGACTTGCGCTTCGTCATAATCCGGCTGATGCCCTTCCTGCGTGAGTGGCATGGATAAAAAAGCGAACACTAACAGTGCAAAACACTGGTAAACGCCCAACATTTCAAAATCACTCTGCAGCTCTTCACCCGGGTGGCGCCCTGCCGATTGTATGGCTTTAAAAGTCACAAAACTGGCAATGTAGTAGGTGGCCTGTTCTACATCTGCCTTGGCAAGTGCTTCCCTGGCCTCTTCTTCTGAACGCTGTTCAGCCTGCCTGGTTTCCACCTGGCATAACTGATGCAGCAACTTCAGGCGTTCGGTATAGGTCATTTCCATTTATTATCCTTCACTATCAATATCTGTTATTCAGGCAATGCTTCCAGTTTTTCCTGGCATACCAGCCATTCGCTTTCAATCTTGTCCAGTTGCTTGCGATTGTCTGCCTGGGCCATCAGTAAGCTTTGTAAAGCAGCTTTTTGCGACACTTCATAAATAGCACTATCAGCCAGGCGGCTTTCAAGTCCATTTTTTTCGGTTTCCAGTTTGGCCATTTGCGCTTCCAGGCTGGAGAGCGCTTTTAGAAGCGGCCGTCGCTCAACCAGCCTTGCCTGACGATCAGCTTTCTGTTGATGGTAGCTGTTTTGCTTGGATGCAGAGCTGTTGTCAGACGCGGTTGATACTTGCGCCTGCTTGAGTAGATGCTGTTTGTAATCATCAAGATCGCCATCAAACACTTCCGCTTTGCAATCCGCGACTAGCATAAACTTCTCGCAGCAAGTCGCCAGCAGTGTTCGATCATGCGACACCATGACCATGCCACCTTCGTAGGCCTGCAATGCCAGAGATAAAGCATGCCGCATTTCGATATCCAAGTGGTTGGTCGGCTCATCCAGCAGAATCAGGTTAGGCCGCTTCCAGATCAGCATGGCTAAAGCAAGCCTGGATTTTTCACCGCCGGAAAAAGGGCCGCATGGGGTTTTGGCCATTTCACCGCGAAAATCAAAGCTACCCAGAAAATCCAGCAGCTCCTGTTCGCGCGCTGCAGGGTCCAGCCGCTGCAAATGCTGTAATGCCGAATCAGTGGCTACCAGTTGTTCCAACTGGTGCTGGGCAAAATAACCAATGCGCAAGTCCTTGCCTTCAACCCGCTCACCATCCAGCAAAGTCTCAGACTGCGCCAGCGTTTTGATCAGGGTAGACTTACCTGCCCCGTTTTTACCCAGCAGGCCAATGCGCTCACCCGGACGGATAGCCAGATGGTTGAAACTCACCAGTACTTGCTCGCTATACCCCAGTTTGGCCTTGTTTAATACCAGTAAAGGATCTGGCGCAGAACCTGGGTCGCGGAAACCAAAACTGAAAGGAGAATCTACGTGTGCGGCACTGATACGCTCCATGCGTTCCAGGGCTTTAATCCGGCTTTGTGCCTGCCTGGCTTTGGTGGCCTGCGCCCGGAAGCGGTCAATATATTTTTGCAAATGGGCAACATGCTGTTGCTGCTTCTGGTAACTCGCCTGCTGCAACGCAAGTTTTTCAGCACGTTGTCGTTCAAAATCGCTATAGCCACCGCGGTATAGCTCTAGTTTTCTGTGCTCTATATGCAGGATATGGTTAACCGTGTTATCCAGAAATTCGCGGTCATGTGAAATCAATAATAATGTGCCACGATAGCTGTTGAGCCAGCTTTCCAGCCAGATCACTGCCTCAATGTCCAGGTGATTGGTCGGCTCATCCAGCAACAGCAGATCGGAGCGGCACATCAATGCCCGCGCCAGGTTCAAGCGCATGCGCCAGCCACCGGAGAAATCACTTACCGAATGCGATAACTGCGCCTGGGAAAACCCCAGGCCAGCCAGCAAAGTACTCGCTCGAGATTCAGCACTGTAACCGTCAATATCAGCCAATCGCTGGTGCCATTCGGCGACGAGCAATGGGTCATGCTCTTCACCAGACTGCGCTTTGGCAAGATTGGTTTGCAGGGACCGCAACTCTTCATCCCCATCAAGCGTATAGTCGAGTGCCGATTGCGACAATGCAGGTGTTTCCTGGGCGACATGTGCAATCACCCAATGCGCTGGAATCAGCAATTCTCCAGCATCGGCGACCAGCTCACCAAGCAACAAGGCAAATAAAGTCGATTTACCTGCGCCATTGGCACCGGTCAAACCGATGCGATGCCCGGGATGCAATTGAAAACTGGCGTCTTCGACCAATGCCTTGCCTGCTCTTGAAAAAGTCAGCTGTTTAAACTGAATCACTGCTGACCACTTTCACTTAACTTGATATTCACTTTGTGACTTCCACTGAGAATCATTCACCCGAAACTGACTGACTTGATACGCCTGAATCATGCAAAATCGGCATTTTAAACGATTCATACTGATCAGACTGCATAATTCTCGCCGTTATGCCAGCATCTCCTGCGGTGCTGCAACTGTTTTCGAGTAAAATAGTCTGTTGATAAACCACCTGCATTCAAGACCCTCCCCTGCTCATGCCTCTGCAAAAAATCAAACGCTGGCTACTCACTCTACTTATTGTCGTATTGGTGGTCCTGGCAGGCATTATCGGGGTGATACAGTTTTATGTGTTTCCGCACATTGACGATTACAAAGATCGCATCGCCCAGCAATTAAGCCAGTCAATGAAACAGGAAGTCACGATTGCGCACATTGGCATTCGCTGGCGCGGCTTGGCGCCGGAAGTGACTCTGGGGGATGTTACCGTATTTGACACGCAACAGCGCCCTGCCCTTGAACTTTCAAAGGTCATTACCCGTTTATCATGGAGCAGTGTGGTGCTTTTATCGCCCTCACTTATCAGCCTGCGCATTGATGCGCCTAACCTGATTATCCGGCGCACAAGCAATGGCGAGCTTTTCCTGGCGGGCATTTCCATGTCTGGCAAAGGCAACCCCGCATTTTCCAACTGGCTACTGGCACAAAGACGTATCAGGATCACCCACGCCACCGTGACCTGGGTTGATGAACAACGCCAGGCGCCACCTTTACTGCTGGAAGACCTGAATATAGAAATATTGACCCCGGTTTGGCAGCGCCTGCTAAACCGGCATACGGTCCACATGGATAGCCTGGTTTCAACTGGAACTCAGCAACGCATCACGCTGGATTCTGTGCTGGTCGGTGATGATGTGACCAAGCCTGAAGCCTGGCACGGTGAAGTATCTCTACGTTTACCCCAAATCGATTTGGCGGCCTGGAGCCCGTGGCTGGACATGCCATTAAAAGTGCATGCAGGTCAAGGCAGCATGACCTCGACGCTGGCTTTTAAAACCATGCAATTGCAACGCATGGCCGCACAAATCAATTTAAAGTCAGTCTCTTTCACGCCACCAGATAAAACAGAAACTTTCCTGGCCAATAGCATGAGTGGCGAGTTCCGCTGGCAACGCGTCGAGCAGCGCCACATGATCTATCTGAAACATTTTTCTGCCGACATTCATCCCGGCCTGAAGCTTGATGATGCCAATGGCGAGTTGCAGTGGGACTCACATGGCCACGAAGGCGTGCTGACTGTGAAAAAATTCGCGCTTGCACAGGGCGAGTTATTTGCCAAATGGCTGGGTTCGCAATCTCAGGCTGCAGACTATCTCGAACATGTCGCCCCTGCTTTCAATGCCAGTCAAGTCAAGCTACGCTGGCTTAATCACGAGGATAAATGGCAAGACTATGCTGTGGAAGCAAACCTGAATGCCGTCCACACCACAGCCTATGAACAATTACCAGGTCTGAAAAACTGGTCGGGGCGTTTATCGCTACACCCGAATGCAGGGAGTATTGACCTGGACACGCAGAATGCCAGTATCGATTTAGCAAAAATCCTGCGCTGGCCGGTACCGATTGACCGTTTGCAAGGCAGCATCGAGTGGGACAACAACGGTAAGAAAATGTTGATCAGCACCCGCAACCTGCATCTTTCAAACCCGCACATCGCTTTGCGTACCAATATGGAGTATCAACTCGGCGCTACCGGCGGTGACACCATTCAACTGCAAACCCAGATTGAGCGCGGCGATGCCAAACACGCACGATTCTATTACCCGCTTATTCTTGGTGAATCCACACTGCATTGGCTGGATACTTCTATTCTCGCTGGCCAGATCCGGCGTGGTGACGTCATCATCAAAGGCCGCATGAAGGATTTCCCGTTTGTAAATGCCGCGCATCAGGCAGACCCATCGCTAGGCTTATTCAAAGTCACCGCCCAGGTAGATCATGCCAGCCTGGAATACGGTACCGGCTGGCCATTGATTCAAGGCGTGGATGCTTTGCTCAAGTTTGAAGGCAAGCGCATGGATATCGCCGTGAAAAATGGCACCACAGTCGGCCAGCACATTACGCAAGCGCAAGTTGAAATTCCACAGCTGGACGCAGACTGGCCGATGCTCAACGTGAAAGCCACGGTGACTGGCACTGTTGAGCAAGGCGTCAAGTTTGTGAACACCAGCCCGGTGCGCCAGGTGACCATGGGCTTTACCGACTACCTGAAAACTTCAGGCGATGCCGAATTGAAGCTGGCATTGCAGATCCCGCTCAATGATGTCGATCACAGCCTGTTTCAGGGCGATTATGCGATTAAAAATGGCCGCATTGCCGCCAACCCCGAAATTGCCATGCCGGAAATGGCCAATATCAATGGTCACCTGAAATTTACTGAAAAAGGCCTGCAAGCGCAGGGGGTGCAGCTTTCCCTGTTTGATAATCCGGCCTCCGTCAGCCTGACTTCCAGAAGTGACAAATCCGTCATTATCCAGGGTAGTGGCCGTATCACCGATGCCGCGCTCAAAAAGCTGGATAGCAATTTGCTGACCAAAGCATTGCACGGCACCACCGACTGGAAAAGCAATCTACTGATTCAGCCGCCTGGCATTATCCGCCTGGATATTCGTTCGCAGCTGATTGGCATGGGCATTGATTTACCGGAGCCGATGAAAAAAGCGGTGGAAACACCGGCGAATTTCACTATCCGCCTGCGGCAGGAAAGTAACCAACCCGACAAGATTGCCATTCATTATAACGACTGGCTGCATGCCAACTTCTTGCGCACTACCGCTGGGCAGGAGTCGAAAATCACTGCCGGGGAAATTTCAGTCAATACGCCACCACGCATGCCTTCTGGCGATGGCATTAACCTGCGGGCAGATTTCCAGAAACTGGATGTTGATGAATGGCTGACATATATCGGACAAAGCACAGGTTCAACCACTGAGTCTGCACGTCCTGCAGATATCCCGCTAAACCGTATTGAACTCAATGCTGGCACCCTGCATGTATTTGACCGTAATTTGCATCAGATTAAGTTGAATGTCGCCCCTAACCAGGAGCGTCTGAAAATGTCAATTCAAAGCCAGGAAATGGCTGGCGATGTTGACTGGATATCTGGCAAGCCAAATAAGTTGATAGCCAAATTAAGCTACTTGCGCGTGCCGCGTAGTATGGACACCGATGATGCTAGCACTGCGCCTGGAGAAGTAAGGCGCCTGAATATGGTTTACCCAGAGGTGGAAATTTCAGCACAAGACTTTCAGTTTGGCGACAAACAGCTCGGCAGCCTGGATATAAAGGCCTATAACAGTGGTGAGAATTGGGTGATTCAGAAAATGAACCTCAACAACCCTGATAGCCAGCTGACTGCTGACGGGACTTGGCGAAATTCTGTGCGTAACCCGCAAACTACTCTGAAATTCAATTTAACTTCAAATAATCTGGGTAAAACCCTGCAACGCTTCCAGCCAGGCGGCGAGATGGTCAAAGGTGGCACTGGTAATATAGCTGGGCAAATTGGCTGGCCGGGTAGCCCGCATCAATTTGCAGTGGAGCGGCTGGATGGCAACTTCAGCATGCAGCTGGAAAAAGGTCAAATTCTCAAAGTACAGCCAGGGGTAGGCCGTTTACTTGGGTTACTGAGCTTGCAAAGCTTGCCACGCCGCTTAACGCTGGATTTCCGTGATTTATTCAGCCAGGGGTTTGCGTTTGACAACATTACTTCTACGGCCAATATCCGTGATGGTATTCTGCGTAGTGATGACCTGTTTATGACAGGCCCTGCAGCGGAGGCCAGGCTCAAAGGCGAAACCAATTTAAAAACGGAAACCCAGCGCCTGAAAGTGAAAGTGATCCCGCATATCAGTGACTCTGTTTCTCTGGCAGCGCTGGCTGGCGGCCCTATTGTTGGCGTTGCTGCCTTTATCGCACAAAAGCTGTTAAAAGACCCTTTGAACAAAATCAGTTCCAGTGAATATATGATCACCGGCACCTGGGATAACCCGCAAGAGGTGGAAATTGATAAAACGGAACCGACTAAGCAACCTGTTCAACCCTTAAAAAGCATCCAGTGATGTCACACTGGATGTCGTGACAACATTCATTCTAGTTCCAACGGAAAATATGCCATGGCAGACAATAAAACAAAAAAACTGAAATCCGCAGCTAATGACGATATCGTCAAAGTGGCCGCCATTCAGATGGCCTCGAGCCCGAATGTGGCCGCCAACCTGGTTGAAGCCAAACGCCTGATAGAAATGGCGGTTAAGGCAGGCGCCAAACTGGTTGTTTTACCCGAATATTTTTGCATTATGGGCCTGAAAGATACAGATAAAGTTGCCATTAGCGAAAAGCCGAATGACGGCCCTATCCAGCAATTTTTAAGCAAAACGGCCAAAGCGTTCAAGCTATGGATCATTGCTGGCTCCGTGCCCATGCAAAGCAACCACGCTAAAAAAATCCGCAACAGCTGCCTGGTCTATAACGAAAAAGGTGATCAGGTCGCGCGTTACGACAAGATTCACCTGTTTGGCCTGGACATGGGCACCGAGCATTATCATGAAGAAAACACCATAGAGCCTGGTGATAGCGTGGTAGCGATTGATACGCCTTATGGCCGCATCGGCCTGTCTATCTGCTATGACTTGCGCTTCCCCGAACTTTACCGGGCCATGGGTGAGGTGGATATGATCGTAGTGCCTTCCGCTTTTACTGAAACCACCGGCAAAGCGCATTGGGAAACCCTGGTGCGTGCCCGCGCGATTGAGAACCTCTGTTATGTGGTGGCTTCCGCACAAGGCGGTTACCATCTTTCAGGTCGTGAAACGCATGGTAACAGCATGATAGTCGACCCATGGGGCGTCGTGCTGGACAGGTTGCCACGCGGCTCGGGGATTGTAATTGCCAATATCAACCGCAACTATATCAAGAACCTGCGTCAGAGCTTACCCGCCCTGAAGCATAAAACCATTACGAATATTTCATGAAAATGGTGAGCGCCGGGACGGCACTCTTTTCATGAAACCAATTCCAACCATTACGTATTTACAAGTTGACCACTATGCAAACGCTACTCTCTACTGCCAATGATATGCTCCTGCGCCCTGCCGGGCTCGACCAGGATGCCCTGAGCAAAGTCCTGTCTGGCATGATGACGCACAACATTGATTATGCCGATTTGTATTTCCAGTACAGCCGTAGTGAGTCGTGGGGGCTGGAAGAAGGCCAGGTCAAATCCGGCAGCTTCAATATCGACCAGGGCGTGGGCGTACGCGCCGTCAGTGGTGAAAAGACTGCGTTTGCATATTCGGACGATATCCACCTAGACGCCCTGCAACAAGCGGCCCAGGCAACCCGCGCTATCGCGAGCTTAGGCCAGGAAAAAACCGGACACAGCATACTTACCCGCAGCCATTCACCGCTCTATTTACCCCAAGACCCGATTGCCAGCTTAAGCGCCGATGCCAAAGTAAAGCTACTGGAAAAACTGGAGCGTTACGCTAAAGCGCAAGACCCGCGGGTGACGCAAGTGATGGCGTCGATTGCGGCTGAGTATGAAGTGGTGATGGTTGCCCGTAGTGATGGTGTCATGGCTGGAGATGTCCGCCCGCTGGTACGCCTGTCATTGCAAGTGATTGCAGAACACAACGGCCGCCGTGAACAAGGCAGCAGTGGCGGCGGCGGACGTTTTGATTACAGCTTTTTCACCGATGATGTATTACAGGATTATGCACAAAAAGCAGTACACCAGGCTTTGGTGAATCTCGATGCGCGCCCTGCCCCGGCTGGTAGCATGACAGTGGTGTTAGGTAGCGGGTGGCCTGGTATTTTGCTGCATGAAGCGATTGGACATGGGCTGGAAGGCGACTTCAACCGCAAAGGCAGCTCAGCCTTCTCTAACATGATCGGCCAGCAAGTTGCAGCTAAAGGCATCACCATCGTCGATGATGGCACCATAGCCAATCGCCGCGGTTCATTAAGCATGGATGACGAAGGCAATGCACCGCAGAACACTGTCTTGATTGAAGACGGCATCCTGCGCGGCTATATCCAGGACACCCTGAATGCCCGCCTGATGGGCATGGGCCTGACCGGCAACGCCCGTCGGGAAAGCTATGCGCATATCCCCATGCCACGCATGACCAATACTTATATGCTGAATGGCGATAAAGACCCACAGGAGATTATCAAGTCAGTGAAAAAAGGTCTTTACGCCGCCAACTTTGGTGGCGGACAGGTCGATATCACCAGCGGTAAATTCGTATTCAGCGCGGCTGAAGCCTACATGATTGAAGATGGCAAAATTACCTACCCTGTGAAAGGTGCGACGTTAATTGGTAACGGCCCTGATGTATTGACCAAAGTCAGCATGATTGGTAATGATATGGCGCTGGATAGTGGCGTAGGCACCTGCGGTAAAGAAGGCCAGAGCGTACCGGTCGGGGTAGGTCAGCCTACATTAAAGATTGATGGTTTGACCGTGGGCGGAACATCAGCTTAATCCTCAATGCAAGCGCAACCAATTGCAGCGGTTATGATTCATGTACCCTCAGTTGCGGAGGCTTTGAACTGGTACCAGCAATTATTTCCTAACGCTCAGCGGCAGCGCCTGGCAGCTGACAATTTTGAATACCTATCTCTCGATGGCATTTCACTGGAATTCGTCCCCGCTGATGAGAAAGTGGGCTCAGGGCCTGCCGGTTCTGTCGTTTATTGGTTCGTTCCAAAACTTAACCTAGCCTTGGCGCATGCCCAAATTATCGGCGCCAAGCTCTATCGTGGCCCGTTGCTTATTGAAAATGGTTATGCCATTTGCCAGCTTCAAGACCCATGGGGAAATTGTATTGGTCTGCGTGGACTGGCTTCTGATTAACAAAAAATGATTTAATGAGCTTTGCCAGCCAACGCTTTAAAACCAAACCACGCAATATAAATATAGCAAACCACCGGCAATATAAACGCGTGATGCAGCCCCATACGATCAGCCAGCAGCCCGGTCAATAACGGTACAATCGCGCCACCCAGAATCGCCGTTGCCAATAAACCAGACCCCTTCTTTTCCTGCCCGGCTTTAAGCCCTTTGATACCCAAAGTGAATATGGTTGGGAACATAATCGAGTTACACAGACCAACCAACACCATGCTGCCTATCGCCAGTGTGCCTGATGTCTGCATGGAGATGAGAATCAGGATGACGGCAAGCAATGCGTGCGTCATCAGCACTCTGGCTGGCGCAAATGCTTTCAGGGTAAAGATGCCGAGGAAACGTCCTACCATCGCTCCACCCCAGTAAAACGCTACCAATGGCGCGGCTTGTGTTTCTGTCGCATGGCTGATGTCCATGACGTAATTGACCAGGAAGCTGCCGATGGCGACTTCAGCGCCTACATAGGCAAATATGCCGATCACGCCTAGTAACAAGCCTTTTTCTTTTAATACTTCCAGCCAGCTACTTTCATCTGCCTGACTACTTTCAAGCCCGGTAAAATTCATTCGGGAAAGTACCAGTGCAATAATGATCAGCACAAATGCAATAAAGAAATAGGGATAAACCATGCCTTCGGCATGTGTGACGTTTGTGAGGGTGGACAGGATGAAATAGGCACCGAATAACGGGGCGATGAAAGTGCCCAATGAGTTAAATGCCTGTGCCATGGTCAGGCGGGAAGAAGCGGTTTCTTTAGGCCCAATCACCGACACACAGGGATTTGCCGCGACTTGCAAGAGCACGATACCGGAGGCCAGCACGAACAATGCACCAAGGAAAAGTGGGTAGGTGTGCAATATCACGGCCGGGTAAAACAGCAGGCAACCCAATGCCGCTAGCGCAAAGCCGATCACCATGCCTTTCTGGTAGCCGACACGTTCAATCAGTTTACTGAATGGAATGGATGTCAGCCCGTAAGCTGCAAAAAAACAGAACTGTACCAGCGCTGCCTGGCTATAGCTTAGTGAAAAAATAGCTTTCAGGTATGGCACCAGAATATCGTTCAGGCAGGTAATAAACCCCATCATAAAAAACAGGATGGTGAGTGATGTCAGGGCCTTTTTATACATGGATATCCTTTAATTGCGGGTGCGCATGCACTACATCATAAATAGCCTGGCTTGAAAAGGAAATAATCCTAAATAAAGCCGCGAACTAGTGATTAAGTTCAGAGTCTGCTCATTTAACGGCTTGACGACAAGTGTTGCATTTTTATAAGATGATTCACATGAGGTCACAAGCCTCGTACTTTTATTTTCACTCTAGATCAAGGAGATATGATGGCCACCAGTAAAAGCACAGAAAACGGTAGTAAAAAACCTGCCGCAAAAAAAGTAGCTGCAACAAAAGCAGTTGCTGCCAAACCTGCCGCAAAAAAGACTGCCAGCAAAACAACTTCTTCCAAGACAAGCACTACTAGCAAGAAAAACAGTTCACCTGCCATTGTCACCAGCGCTAACCGCCTGCAGATGATAGAAGAAGCTGCATACTATATTGCCGAGAAACACGGCTTCAGTGGTCCGAGTTCTGATCATTGGCTTGCGGCAGAGAAACAGATCGATAGCAAATTGAACGCTTGAGGCGTTAGCTTCAAATAAGCCCGGCATTCGCAGTCATCAGTGCTGGCTGCTATACGGGTACAGGGGTGCCGAAGTGAATTGTATGTCGGCACCGCTATGCTGTGCGTATTGCAAAAATCCTAATACTTCAGGATGGCTCAAGCGCAAGCCATAAGCGATGTATGGGTATTCGGACAATGGCACCTGTTTCTGAAAAAACGGCCAGTGCGGGCTTGGATTGTAAAAGCGTTCCACCAGGCTGGTAATCCCCAGCAACTCGTATTCACCCCGTGCATTGAGTACCAGCCACGGGCCGCCCGAGTCGCCTACCGTCGGCATGGCGATGGTGTGGTCATACTGATCCAACTCGTTCAACCTGTTCACCGCCAGTAAGGCTTTTTCGGCATGGACTAATTCCTGAGTATAGGCAAACTGGGTCTGCGCCTGAAGATGCAACATTTCATCCATCTCGCGATACACCTTTGGTAGCACCTGATAAAAATCGGATAGATCACGCACCGGCTTACGTTCACCGCAACGCGGATGCCGGGTATCGGCTTCACCATAGCCACGTCCGTAGCCGCAGATCATAATCACTTCCGGCAAACTGTCATCCAGACGGATGCGCAAAGCTTGAATCGGGCTCAACACTTTTGCATCGAACACCAGCACGGCAATATCCTGGGTCAAGTCTTCCGATACTTTTTCAAATGGCCTGTAAAAAGCCTGCTTCAGGTGTATGTCTTCAATGCCCAGTAATTCCGGTTGTGCGATGGAGAGCATGGGTAAGTTTGTGGGGCCGGTCAGCCTTACTTCTTTCAGACAATGCGCCGCGGTGAGGAGTGTGAGCGGCTTGCGGCCCACAATGACTGCGCTACAGATCGAATCGTAATATTCCCACTTTTCTACGGACTGCAGAAAATGTGCGTGCTGGATACTTAATTTGACGGTTGAAATCGCCATCCCGGGAAACGTCAGCCCATGAATGAGCGCTTGCGTAGAATGGCCTATGCTTAAACCCAGGCATGCCACCATCACGGGCATGATACGACGGAGCAAAAGGAATCTTGATTGCCACATACAACGAAACGGCTTAAAGCTTAGGGCAGGCTTCTGGTTGCGTTATTCTTTAGTTCTACCGGGCCAAAGCAAGCCTCAAGCGATGGGTTATCATCATCACAGGAAATGAAACTACGCCCATCAGGCTGGAAAAGCACATAGCTGGTTTGCTCTGTGTTGATTTCCGAGGTTTGCCGGGTACAGTCCAGCCCTTTATTGCTCAATGTCACGCGGTGTGTGAGTTTGAAAAAACCCTGCGCGTCTGGTTGGGGTGTGACCTCGTAACGTGCTTCCAGCTGTTCATCGCCACTGGTGAATACCGCCGTGCCGTCTTCTTTAAACCAGTAAGACTCCAGGCAGCCAGTCTCGGCAATTTTTGACTCCCAATACCCGACCAGAGGATGCTTGAGTGAGCGCGCATCTGGCTCCGCCGCAAGCGCTGAACTGACAGACAGCCCAATCCAGCTTAACAGACACATGACTTTAATATGCTTATTGCTGAACTTCTGGTGAAGCATTGCAACCCTCCTGAGTGTGAGATGGTGTAAAGCTGTCAGCGATTGTCAGTGAAAAAAATCATTATCGACAGTGAATCATTCCCAACAATTCACGAAAGATTTCCCTAAAAGACACAAAGAAGCATGCTCACAGGCAACAAAAAACCCCAAGCAGGCTTGGGGTTCTTTTAATACTCAGGTAATTGCAGGGATTATTTCATCACACGGTTACGGTATTCACCAGTGCGGGTATCGATTTCGATTTTGTCACCCTGGCTAACGAACAACGGTACCGGAATTTCAAAACCGGAAGCGATTTTCGCAGGTTTCATCACTTTACCGGAAGTATCGCCTTTAACCGCTGGCTCGGTATAAGTGATTTCACGCACAACAGTAGTTGGCAGTTCGATGGAGATCGCTTTGCCATCATAGAAACGCACTTCACAGGGCATACCGTCTTCCAGGTATGGCAGTGCATCTTCCATAAACTCTGCATCTACATCATACTGGTTGTACTCGGCATCCATAAATACGTAGGTAGGGTCTGCAAAGTAAGAGAAAGTCACTTCTTTCTTTTCCAGTACGATCACGTCAAACTTGTCCTGTGCCGCGTAAACGTTTTCGCTAGGTGCATCAGTCAACAGGTTTTTCATTTTCATCTTCACGACCGCTGAGTTACGGCCGGATTTGTTGTATTCGGCTTTCACAACAACCATAGGATCATTACCAATCATGATCACGTTGCCTACGCGTAAGTCCTGAGCGATTTTC
>DATHWT010000111.1:0-48440 GCA_035460345.1 Methylophilus sp.
GACATGGTGATCTCCATCAATCGAACGGTAGGGCTTGCTTATTAAGTGAGACAAGGGATTGCCGCATGTGTTTCAATGAAAAATGCATTCTATTAAAAATCAACGCGCGTTCTACTATTTGAGACGTTTAGGGTTGAACAACTGAAAGTGAATTTGCTGTGAACACGCTACAACGTATTGCATTACCTGCGGGATTCCGCGCGCAGGATTTCCTGACTTTTCATGGGCGGGACAAGCTGGCGCTGGCAGAAAAAGTGACCGGCAACCGGCTGGAAAAGGCGATTGTGTTGAAAGATCGCCCTGCCCTGTTGACGCTGACATTTGATGCAAGCGAAGTGGAATATAGCCTGGCGGTGGATGATGCCGGGCAAGCGGTGAGTGCGGCAGAGATTCTTGGCCTGGTGCAACATATGCTGGGTTTCACGCAACCGATTGCCGGGTTTGAGCAGGCTTATGCGGAGCATCCATTGCTGGGCGTGATGATTACCCAGCAAGCGGGGCTGCGGGTGCCGGTGAGTGTGAGCCCGTTTGAGGCGCTGACGTGGGCGATTATCGGGCAGCAGGTGAGTTTGCATGCGGCGATTTCGTTGCGGCGCAAGTTTATCCAGCTGGCTAATGCGCAACATTCATCCGGTTTTTATTGCTACCCCTCGGCGGCGCAGGTGGCGCAATTGTCAGCAGAAGCATTGCGGCAGGCTGGAGTTTCGCAGAACAAGGCCAATACGCTGTTAAAGGTGAGTGAGCTGATGTTGGCGGGTGAGTTGCCCATGGATGACTGGCTACACGATCAAATATCTACTGAGGTGATTGCCTCGGCATTAGCCAGCATTAAAGGCATTGGGCCGTGGACCATCAGTTACACCTTGCTGCGAGGTTATGGCTGGCTGGATGGTTCATTGCATGGCGATGCAGCAGTACGGCGGGTGATTAAAGGCCTGATGGCGGTGGAGCAGATCAGCGAGAAGGAAGCGGAACAGTGGCTGAAGTCATTCAGCCCATGGCGCGCTTTGCTGGCTGCGCATTTGTGGGCGTGGCAATCTCAACAGCATGTTGAGAGTTAGGGCATTTGAATACCCGGTTTTAATCAAACAAGTTTAAACCCAGCAAGTCTCAGCAAATAAAGTCTCAGCTAATCAAGCCGGGCAAGGCATGCCTGCATCTACCCATTGCTTAACGGCGCTGACGGTCTGCGCTTTGGTGAGAGGCGGTAAGCTGCGGTTTCCACCCGGGTTCCAGCCCCAGGCGACCAGCTTGTCATCGGCGAAGTGAGTAATCAGCTTTTGGCCATCGCGGCCGCCATTACGGGCGGGGTCTTTCAGCACCATGCACAGGTCTTTGGGTGACAGGCCGATAAACACCATTTTGTTATCTGGCGGAGGGAGTTGCCAGTGTGGCGCGCCAGGCGGTGCATGCAAGCCCATCACCGTGGGTGAGTTTTTCTCCTGGTGGCAGGAGCTGCATTCCATAGCCGGCATACCTTTGCCAGCTATGCCACGCTGCACCAGCATGGCGTGCGGTTTGCCCTGGTCATATTGCAAAGGCTGGTCACCGGGGATATGGCAGTTCTGGCAACGCGGGTGTTGCAGGACGGAGCGTATGGGTTCAAACAGTTGCGCAGGCTCGGCACCGATCACCGCTGCAGCATATAGTGCACTGTACACAACCAGAAGTCCGGACCATAAGTTGTTGTTTTTTGGGCGGTACATACAGTCTTCTCCTAGCCTGTTGAAAATCAGAAGCGTACTAGTGCAAAGGCCTGACATTTCTGTCAGGCCTTTTTTAAGCATCAAGCAAATGAAAGCTCGTGCCAGATAGATTTGTCGTTGGCGGCGACGGGTTCATCGAAGCCATTCTGGTGCGACTTGATTTTCTCGTTTTCAAGGGAATAAGTCAGCTCGAAGCGGTTGATCACTGGCAAAGTCTGGAACGGACCGGAAGGATCGAACGAGCGGTAGTTCAGGCACAGGTAGATGCCAGGCTCGATCAACAGGTCAAATCGTTGGCCATAGGCAGAATTCGTGGAGACATCTGTCTGTTTGAAGCCATACGCTAGCGCATCCCGTCTGACGTTGAACCAGTCTTGCTCATGGCATGCCTGGTTGATCGAAAAACTTAACACTTCAAAAATCTGGTCTGCCAATTGGTTCGGGGTACGCATGTCGTTCAACCTGTTATTAATTATGAATAATGCACTGAGTAAGAATGGCGTCAGTGTAGGATGAAACATGTAGGTGGAATACTGGCGAAAATCTGATTTTCTTGTCAGATTAATCTGGCAAGAAAGTTTGGCTGACCCGCCTAGGTATTGGCTAACCGGCTTGAATATTCAGGGTGCAGTGATGGATTGCAGCGAATCGTTTAATTCTTGCGCCTGGCTATGGCGCACCAGGCGTGTGAGCTCGACACCGTCTTTGAGGAAGATCAAGGTCGGCCATAATTTGACAAGGAATGACCTGCCCAGCCGACGGCCTTTGCCGTCTTCAATTTTAATATGGCGGACTTGTGGAAACAGCTGGAGGGCAGACCTGATGGAAGGTTGCGCGGCCTGGCAGTGGCCGCACCAGCTGGCACCGAACTCGAGCACGGTCGCACCTGCAAGGTTATCCACTTCTGCGCGGGTCGGTTCTGCTGCGGGCGATATATTGGTCATTGGTAATGTGGCGAACGTGCGTGGCCGGTTCAGGCGGCAGCTTGGAAATCGAACTGTATGCCTGAATCAATCATTTCGATCTGGCATTTAGGTGAAATATCCGTGATCCAGTCCCAGTTGTTCAGCATGCCGGGGTTACTGGAATCTGCGCTGGTACAGGCTTTGTTCCATTTGAACTGGATGGCCTGATCCACAGAGCGGATTTCCACGGTTTTCTCCAGCGCCTGCTTGTCTGCCAGCAGGATAATGCCTGCACAGAGCAACACCCTGGCTTCGAGCGCCGGTAGTTGTTGCCGGGAAGTGACGTGGTTGGTGATGATGAGATGGTTGGTGTAACACTCCATCTTGAGCAGGTCTACACATTCATCCAGCAAGTCCTCTGCCGGGAGTTGGACGGGTGCATCCACGGCCACCCAGGTAAACAGGTTTTGCGTGGCGGCGGTCACCAGGCGTGCATTGAGTTTGATCTCATCGACCTGGGTTTGCACATAGGCGTTATCGGCATTGCCGAGAGACAATTTTCTGCTCAGCACCTGTGACAGCAAGGTCACCGGCTGCAATTTACCCAGCATCTTGTGGCGCAGGCCGGGCATCACCCGGTTAAGCACTTCAGTGCGTAACTTTTCAAAGGCTTCCGGGCAGGCAGGCATACTCATTGGTTCACGCCGGAAAAGCGCTCTATCGCTTGCAGAAACGAATCCATCTCTAGCGGTTTCTGTATCCATGTGACTGGAAACGGCAAGGCTCCAAACTGTTGCTCGCCGTAACCGGAACAGATCATGATGGCAATCGTCGGTTGCAGGCCACTGGCCGCCTGCGCCAGTTCAATGCCAGACATGCCCGGCAGGTTGACATCGGTGATCAGCAGGTCGAAATCCGCCTGCTTGCTTATGCTGGCCAGGGCCTGTTGCGCTTCGCTGGCAGTGACAATGTCATGCCCGTGCATTTCCAGCAGCTCGGTCAGGATTTCCCGCGTATCGAGATCATCTTCTACGACGAGGATTTTCATGCAGCGGCGCCCTTGAGGGGGAGACGCAAGATAAAAGTACTACCGCTGTCTTTCTGGCTGATCACGCTGATTTCACCTGCGTGCGCTTCGGCCAGTTTTTTCGAGATATATAAGCCCAGGCCTAACCCGGCTCTTACTTCATTGTTGCCGCTGCGTTCAAACGCTTCGAAGATCTTTTTCTGCTCATGCTCGGCGATACCCACGCCCTGGTCAGCGACTTTGATCACGGCATGTTCGCCGTCCAAGTTTAAGGAAACATGCACAGGCTTGCCTTTGCCGTAACGAATGGCATTGGTCATCAGGTTGATGATGATCTGCTCGATGCGGAAGGCATCCCAGTGCCCCTCTACTTCGCTGGCTATTTCAAGTACAAACTCCGTCTCCGACTCTTTGGCTAACGGCGTCAGGTCTTCGGCCAGTTGCCTGAGCAGGCTGGATAAATTGGCGTCTTGCGGCTGAATGGAAAGTTTGCCGTTTTTGATGCGGGAAACGTCCAGCATATCTTCAATCAGGCGCATGATACTTTTCAACTGGCGCTCGCCGCGACCCAACATCTTTTGCAGATGTTCGGGCGTGAAAATGGTGAGATTATTTTTTGCCAGCTGCGATAACCTGACCTGTACTTCCAGGAACAGGGTATTTAACGGCGTCCTCATCTCATGCGCTACCAGTGACATAAATTCCTCACGCATATTCAGTGAATGTTGCAGTTCTGCCTGTGTCGCCTGTAGTTGCTTGAGCAGGCATTCCTGTTCTTTGCGGCTTTCTTCCAGGGCTTTGACCTGGTTCTCAAACGCGGTGCGATGGCGGAACAGCTCGACAAACACATTGGCTTTACTTTTGACCGCGTTGATATCCAATGGTTTATACAGCACATCGACAGCACCCGCGCCATAGCCTTTGAAAGCGTAATTCAGCTCCATGCCTGCTGCGGTGACAAATACGATAGGCACATGCTTGGTTTTTTCGGTGCCGCGCATCAGTTCTGCCAGCTGGAAGCCGTCCATCTCCGGCATTTCGACATCGACCATCGCCAGCGCAAAATCGTGATCCAGCAACAGTTCCAGCGCGTCCAGGCCAGAGCGCGCCTGCATGATTATTCTATCCGGCGCACGCAGGATGGCATCGAGCGCACGCAGGTTCTCGCTCAGGTCATCGACGATCAACACCTTGATTTTCTCGTTACTGTACGGCATGCATATCCCCAAGTCGCAGCAACATGTTCTTAATCTCGGTCAATCCTTGAATCAGGTCGGGCGTTTGTAATTTAATGGCTTCCTTCGGCATAGTACCCGATTTTGCTTCCAACGGCGCCTGCACGATGGTGACGCCGCCGTGCTGCTTGATGCTTTTCATGCCCATGGCCCCATCCAGGTTGGCCCCGGTTAACAAAATGCCCAGCAGCCCGCTGCCATAAGCCTGGGCGGCGGTTTGCATCATCAGGTCTATCGATGGCCGCGAGTAATTGACCGGCATCTCGCAGCTCAGCGAAAACGTGGCATCCTCTTCCACCAGCAAGTGGTAGCCGGCCGGGGCGAAATACAGCCGGCCGTTCTGGATGGTCGCCTTGTCTTCGGCATCCTCCACCTTGATGCGTGTCCATTGCTGGAATACTTCCGCCAAGTGGCTGTCATGGTTATCCGGCATATGGATAACGGAGATGATGGGCAACGGGTAGTTGGGCGGCAACGGGCAGAAGATATGCATCATGGCTTCTATGCCGCCCGCAGAGGCGCCCACCACAATGGCTCGAATCGCCTGTAACCGCTCATCTGTCAGCTGTGCGTGCGCCATTCACAGTTTCCTGAACAGTTTCTCCCGTTTCACCACTGCTTCGAACAGGTGTGAACAGGCGGAAAAATCCAGGCTTTCCTTATGTCCCAGGCCCAGGAAACCACGCCTGCATAAAGACTCGTGAAACAAGCCATAAGCGCGGTTCTGTAATGCTTTATTGAAATAGATCACCACATTGCGGCAGGAGACAAAATGCGTTTCCGAGAATACCGAATCCGTTGCCAGGCTATGGTCGGAAAAAGTGATTTTTTCGGCCAGGGCTTTATCAAACAGGGCACCGCCATAAGCGCCGGTGTAGTAATGCTCCAGCGAACGCCTGCCGCCTGCGGCCTTATAGTTGTTGGCGTAGAGCGCCATGCGGTCCAGCGCGAACACACCTTTTTTGGCTTTTTCCAGGGAAACGGGATTGATGTCTGTCGCGTAGATAATACTGCGGTCCAGCAGGCCTTCTTCTTGCAACAGGATCGCCAGCGAATAGGCTTCTTCGCCAGTGCTGCAACCTGCCACCCAGATTTTCAGTGAAGGATAGGTCTTGAGCACCGGCACAACATGCTCGCGGATGGAGAGGAAATACGAAGGGTCGCGGAACATCTCGCTGACCGGAATGGTGAGGTATTGCAGCAATTGCATGAATACCGCCGGGTCATGCAGCACCTGCGATTGCAACTCGGAAATGGTCTGGCATTTGAGCGCGGTGATGCCCTGTTCTATCCTGCGTTTTTGCGAAGCCTTGGAGTAATCCCTGAAGTCATAGTTGTATTTGAGATAGATGGCATCTATCAGCAACTTGATCTCGATCTCGACGTCTTGCAACTGCATGCTTACAAGCGCTCCAGGTTAGGCATCCATATGCGTAACAGCGATTGCAGGCGGTCTATATCCACCGGTTTGGCCAGGTAATCACTGGCGCCTGCTTTCATACACAGTTCCTGGTCGTCTTTCATGGCTTTGGCCGTTAGCGCGATGATAGGCAAGCGGCTGAATCTGGCGTCTTTCCTGATCTCGCGCATGGCTTCGTAGCCATCCATTTCCGGCATCATGATATCCATCAGTACCAGGTCGATATCATCCAGCGCCTGTAATTTGTCTATCGCTTCACGGCCATTGCGGGCGATATCCACATTGAGGCCTTTGTGCTCCAGCACTTTAGTCAGCGCGAAGATATTGCGTACGTCATCATCGACCAGCAGTATCTTGCGGCCTTCAAACACGCGGTCGCGGTTGCGTATGGTTTTCAGCATGGACTGGTGCTCGGCCGACAGCTGCGACTCGACTTTGTGCAGGAATAGCGTGACTTCGTCCAGCAGGCGTTCCGGCGACCTGGCCCCCTTGATGATGATGGAGCTTGAATACTTGCGTAACTCCATTTCCTCTTCGCGGGTCAGGTTGCGGCCTGTGTAAACAATGACCGGCGGGAACGAGAGAATGGTTTCTGTCGACATGCGCTGCAACAGCTGGTTGCCCTTCATATCCGGCAGTTTCAGGTCTATGATCATGCAGTCGAATACCTGCTTGTGCAGTTGCTGCAAGGCTTCTTCACCGAGCTCGACCGCGACGATTTCGATATCCTCGTCGGTCAGTAACTGGATCACACTTTGCCGCTGTATGGCGTCGTCTTCCACCACCAGCACACGCTTGATCTGCTGGGTATATTTCTCTTCCAGCTTGAGGAAGACTTCTTTTAATTCCTCGCGCGTTTTCGGTTTGACTGCAAAACCGATCGCGCCCAGTTGCAGGGCGGCATCCTGCTGCTCGGTCGCCGACAACGCATGCACCGGGATATGCCTGGTTTCAGGGTCTTCTTTCAATTGCTGCAGTACGGTCAGGCCTGATGCATCCGGCAGGCGGATATCCAGCAAGATAGCCTGCGGCTTGAACGCTTTAGCCAGGCGCAATCCCTGCGCGGCGCTATGCGCCACCAGACAGCTGTATTGCATTTCATGCGAGATGTCATACAGTATCTTGGCGAAACCAGTCTCGTCTTCGATGATGAGCACCATTCGATTGGCGTGCAGGATATTGTCCCTGTCATCCGGAAACGCCGGGCTGGCCATAGGCTCATGTTCTACAGACTTAAGCTCAACAGACTTAAGTTCAACAGGCTTTTGCGGCACGACGGGCGGGATCAACGGCGTTTTGATATCGGCAGCGATATCCTGAGACGCCATCGCTGCGGTGACTTCCAGCGGACAGGTCAGCGTAAACACGCTACCTTTACCGGGGGTGCTTTCCACTGTCAGCTCACCGCCCAGCAGCCTGGCCAGGTCGCGTGAAATCGACAGGCCCAGCCCGGTACCGCCATATTTGCGGCTGATGGAGCCATCGGCCTGGTGGAAAGCTTCAAAAATATTTTCCTGCTGGTCTTTGGCGATTCCGATGCCGCTATCCTGCACCCGGAAAGCAACCTGGCCGTTGGCAGCGGTATCGATAGCAAACGAAACCTCGCCCGCCTGGGTGAATTTAAACGCATTGGAGAGCAGGTTCTTCAGTATCTGCTCCAGCCTGAATTTGTCGGTGGTGATGTGGGCAGGTGCCTGCTTGCTGACGGCTATCTGGAACTGTAATTTCTTTTCCCTGGCCTGCGCGTCGAAACTCATTTTCATGGCGTCAGCAATGCTCTGCACGCTGACCGGAAGCAGGTTAAGCTCCAGCTTACCCGCCTCGACCTTGGAAATATCCAGGATATCGTTGATCAAATTAAGCAAGTCATTGCCGGACGCATAAATGGTTTCCGCAAAGGTCACCTGTTCCTCGTCCAGGTTACCCTGAGAGTTATCGGCCAGCAGTTTGGACAGGATCAGGGCGCTGTTCAACGGCGTGCGCAATTCGTGCGACATATTCGCCAGGAACTCGGATTTATACTGGCTGGATTTCTGCAACTCTTCGGCTTTTTTCTCCAATGCCTGCTGTGCCAGCATCAGCGAGTCATTCCGCTGGTCTATCAGCGTCGCCTGATGCGCCAGTTGCTCATTGGTTTGCTCCAGTTCCGCTTTCTGGTTTTCCAGCATGGAATGCGATTCTTCAAGAATCGTAGACTGCTCTTCCAGCTCCTCATTCGCGGTTTTCAGTTCTTCCTGCTGTACCTGCAATTCTTCGTTGAGTTGCTGCACTTCAGCATAGGCACTTTGCAGTTTCTGTTTGGCGATGGTGGCTTCGATCGCTGAGCCCAGGTTGCTGGCAATAAACTCCAGCAGCGCCATGTCCTTGGCCGGGATGGCGTCGATAAAGCCCAGCTCCATCACCGAATTCACATGGCCTTCGCTCTTGAGCGGGATAATCGCTACGCCATTGGCCCGCGCCGAACCGAGGGCGGAGCTGATGCTCAGGTAGGTTTCCGGCAGGTCGGCCAGCTGGATGATTTTACCGGTCGATGCCGCCTGCCCTGCCAGGCCTTCATGCTTGAGCAAGTGCCGTTGCAGGTGGTCAGCATTTTCTTTATAACCGTAGGTGGCGAACAGGCTGAGCGTGCCATCCTCTTTGTATTCGTATATGGCACCGACATGCATATTCACATATTTGGACAGGATAGCCAGTGCCGAGGTGCCCAGTTCAGGCAGGGCAAGCTGGCCCAGGCCGCTTTGCACGATTTCCGCTTGCCCTTCGCGCATGCGGGCCTGTTCTTGCAGGTACTGGCCGTGCTCGTCCTGCTTTTTCAGGATGGTATTGTAGTTGGTGGAAAGGCCCATCAGGTCCCGCCGCCCCAGTAATGCCAGTATCGCGCTCACCAGCAGGCTGATCACCAGGAAAGCAATCACACTGGTGGTCGTGGTACTGATGGCTTTGTCGTTTCTATCCTTGAGCAGGCGCTGTTCGGTTTCCAGCGCCAGTCCCAGCTCTTTTCTTAACTCGTCAAACTGCGTCTTGCCGCGCTGAGACTTGACGATAGATAAATAGTCCTGGTTTTTCTGGCGCATCTCTATCATGGATTGCGCGTAATCGTCCCACTGCGAGATCTGGCTTTTGACCTTGCGGATACGATTTGCCTGGTAGTCATTGTCACCCACCAGGGTGATCAGGCTATCCAGTTCAGCGTGAACCAGCGGCCGGGCAACCTGATACGGCGTGAGAAAGCTTTCATCGCCGGTCAGCAGGTAACCGCGCATGCCAGACTCCATATCGGTGGACAGTTTGGCGGATTCGTTGAGCTTGCCGATGACTTTCTGCGTGTGCTCTACCCAGTTCAAAGCCGCCAGCAGGTTATAAATAAGCACCACAAAAATCAGCGCGCTCAGTACACCAAGTGCTAAAGGTAAAGTGACATTACGGGTGAGGATTCTGCGAAAACCGATTTGATCTATTTGCTGCTGGCCAGTCATTACTATCCCTGAAAATATCTCTGCTAAACCTGACAAAGATACCGTAGATAACTGGAGATGGCTAGCCATAGCCTGCATTTGACAGCAAAAGATTGGTTCGCCGGGTTTTAGTGACAGATTCCGGTTAGATTCTCCTACAAAGCAGCACTTTTCTGATAGGCATCTTCTCAGTCACTGCCAGTTTTTTTATTAAATCTTTTGCTGATTTTGACTCCGGCAGTATGTATGGTAATTTCCGTTAAACCGTTCACTTGATTCGCCGGGTTTGAAAGCCTGCCAGGCTACAGCCAGGCAATCACTGTCACACCGGCAAACACCCGATTATTTACAAAGGCTTTAATGAATACCTCGCATTTTCTTTTCCAGGCTGCCATCTACCTGTCAGCCGCCATTATCCTGGTGCCGCTGTTTAAACGGCTGGGCCTGGGTTCGGTGCTCGGCTACCTGATCGCGGGCATACTGATTGGTCCCTCAGCCTTAAAACTGATTGCAGACCCGGAACACGTGCTGCATTTTGCCGAGTTTGGCGTAGTCCTGATGCTGTTCCTGATTGGCCTGGAACTGGAATCGCAAAAAGTATGGGAATTGCGCAAGCTGTTATTCGGCCTTGGCGGCATACAGGTAACGCTGACCATACTGCTGGTGACAGTGATTGCTCACACGCTGGCTTTTTCATGGAGTGAAGCGCTGATCATAGGCATGGGCGTGGCGATGTCATCCACCGCGATCGGGCTCACCGCGCTGATTGAAAAGAAGCAGCTGCATACTTCTGGCGGGCAGGCGGCATTTGCCACATTGCTGTTCCAGGATTTATCGGTGATTCCGCTGTTCATGCTGCTCGCCTTTCTGGCACCCAACCGCTCGGCTTCCAGCTTTGATCTGCTGGCAGTGAGCGAGGCGATCGCCGTGATTGTAGCCATTGTGCTGGCCAGCCGCACGGTATTGCGGCCCATCATGCGCATGATTGCGCAAACCGGCGTACGTGAAATTTTTGTCGCCTTTTCACTGTTGCTGGTGATTGGGATTTCATTAGCCATGGAATCGGTGGGTTTATCCATGGCGCTGGGTACTTTCCTCGCAGGCGTGCTGTTGGCCGACTCGGAATATCGTTATGAACTGCGCCTGGACATTGAGCCGGTCAAAGGCCTGTTACTGGGGCTGTTTTTTATTGCGGTGGGCATGACGGTAGATTTAAACCTGGTTGCCGACCAGCCATTGCTGATTTTTGGCTTTGCCCTGCTGATTGTTGCCATCAAGATGGCAGTGTTGATGGGCCTGGGCTGGGTGTTTAAATACCCGCTGCGTGACAAGCTGCTATTCGGCGTTTCCATCTCGCAAATCGGTGAATTCGCCTTTGTCATTTTTGGCCTGGCGCTGGCGCAAGACTCTATTTCGCGCGAAACCTACAATATCCTCAACGCCATTGTTGCGGTCTCCATGCTGACTACGCCTATCCTGCTGTTACTGTACGACCGCTTTCTCAGCATGCAATGCAGTGAGCGGCCCAAGGATGCTATCCCGGAAAATAACGCCGTCATCATTGCCGGGTTTGGCCGTTTCGGGCAGATCGTTGGCCGGGTGCTGGTGGCCAAAGGTATTACGCCGACCCTGATTGACAACGACCCCAACCAGGTCGACCTGATGCGCGAATTCGGCTGGCGTTGTTATTACGGTGATGCGTCCAGGCTGGATCTACTCGAAGAAGCAGGTATCGCCGAAGCGAAACTGCTGGTGATCGCGGTCAATGATTCTGCGGCGGCGCTGGAAATGGCGAAGCTGGTGAAAGAGCGCTGGCCTGGCGTCGCCATCGTGGCCCGTGCCAGAAGCAGGACCGATGCCTTTGATTTGCGTGAACTGGATTTAAACCCGATCCGGGAAACCTTTTATTCTTCACTGGAAGCGGCCAGGCAGTCATTACAGGCTATCGGGGAAACTGCCAGTTCGGCGGCAAAAATCGTCGCGCAATTTGAAAAGCACGATCTGGATCAACTGGAAGCCACGCTTAAAATCCGCCATGACCGTAAAGCAATTTCGAGTTTGATGGAGCAAGGCCGCCAGGATTTGAAGACCTTGCTGGAACTGGAAAGCCCCAATCCCGACGCGTAAAGATATTCCTACAAACTAAATCGTATTCGCCCTATAAATTTTTCCAGTTATTGCCGTTAACCTTCATATATAGCGCATTGCAAAATGCTGATAATACGGTGGCTTCTACGGAGCCACCGCTTTTGTGTCCTATTCCGAAGTAAGGCATTCTCATGAAAATAGAATTTAAAAAATCAGAAACGCAATCCAGCCTGGATTTTGTCTATATCAACGATGTATTTTCAGGCGAATTTATTTCGGATGAAATCAATGAGTCGTTCCTGTTTGTGCCTGCAGAGGGTGATCGCATACTGCTTTCCCGCATCTCCTATGATGAAGCCTGCAAACTGCTGACTGGTGAATTGTCACAGATGTATATGTATCGAGACGCCAAAGCTGCTTAAACCTGTTGCAGCAGGTGAAGATGAAGCCCATTTAAGTCCTCCATTCAGGCGGTGTCCATCACCATAGTGGTAGTCAATATAGTGGTCACCAATCTGAGGTCAGCCACCAGCTTTTCATAACGCAACTGTTTGGTTGCTTCATCCTGTGAGCGCAGGATAAATGAGGGATGATAAGTCACCAGTACCTGCCGGTTATCCATCAGCTGGAACAGTTTGCCGCGATTGGCTTCCATTTCCAGCGCCTTGCCAGTGATGGCATGCGCCGCTACTGTTCCCAAAGCCACCACGATACGTGGTTGTACGATAGCAATCTCGCCCTGTAACCACGGTTGATAAGCCCTGATGTCACTCACACCAGGCAGCATGCGCACCCTTCGCGTCCCCTGCAGCTTGAATTTATAGTGTTTGAGTGCATTCGTCACATACACCCCAAAGCGCTGTATGCCTGCTTCTGACAATGCCTGATTCAGCAACTTGCCTGCCGGGCCAATAAAGGGCTGCCCCGCTAAATCCTCCTGTTCGCCCGGCTGTTCACCAAGCAGCATAATAGGTGCTGGCGCCATGCCTGTGCCCGGCACGGCCTGCGTCGCATGCACCGCCAGCGGAAATTCAGTGGCGGCCAGCATGTGCTCGTTAAGCACTCGCAGAGCATGGCTGGCATCGCTCGCATCCGGGGCCGACACAGGGCTCGTTTTCTTCGCCACATATTTCACGATTTTGCGTGGCGGTGTCGTAGCTTGGGCAAGAATCATCTGATCCATGCGCTGCGAGGAATCCGCTATCAGCCAGGCAATCAGCGGCGCTTCCGGCAAATTACGCCAGTATTTCTTGGGCATTTGCGCCAGCATGGCTGATACCTTGAGCCGTGCCGGGTTGAAGATACTGCGATAGTAAGAACGCCATAAATCCTCGCCTGCATCGTCAACCGGTGCATCCGCCTTGCTGGCACCAGGGCTGTAGCTCAGCGTTTCGCCGTCCCAGTGCATACAGATATCAGGGGTGAGTATAGACCAGCGCATATTGGTAAAGCGCCCGGTGAAAAATGGTGCCGCAGCCTGCACAATATGATGGCCAGGCTCAAACCAGGCAACAAACTCGGACTCTCCATTCTCCATTTCGATCTCGCGGAAACGCACGAATGCTTTCATTTTGTGCAGGTCACGCCGTACCGCTTTGATCATGAATTGCACTTTGGCCACATCAGGGTCAAAAGACACCTGTAGCAGTTTTGGCTCCTGTTTCAACCGCCATAGCAGGCGATACAACAAGGCAAAGCGCGCCGGGTCGCTATGCAGGATGGCCTTATTGCACAGTTCTATGAAATCGCGCGGTACCTTGAATTCTTTGGGCGGAACTGGAAAAGCTGTGGGCGGAACATGGTTAGGTTGGCCTTGCTTGTATGGCTGGTTTTGCGGCGTCGCTGGCACAGAATCCGGCAGATCAAATAATCCCCTGCTTTCTTCGCCCACTCGCCATTCGAGCTGCTCGGGCGCAACACCCTGCGCCAGCAAAGCCCGCGCAGCGGTGCGCCAGCCTTCGAAATCGGTTTCATTTACAAGCCGCACTATCTGCATGGTCAAACCGGCTCAAACAAGCCGAATTGTTGCGGTGGCATCACTTGCTGCATCTGCTGTTTCAGGTTGTGGTGGTCCAGGCTATGTCCGGGATGATAGTCAGGCAGTACCACGAATGGCAGTATTTTTTTCATCGACACGCGCAAGCGGGCCAGGTCATCATGCCGGATAGCGCGTACTTTACGCGCCGAAATAATGCGGGCGACGCTGGTCACACCCAGCCCTGGCACACGCAACAGCATCGCCTTGGGCGCCCGGTTGAGGTCTACAGGAAACTGCTCCCTGTGTTGCAGTGCCCAGGCCATTTTAGGATCAACGTCCAGGTCTAGCATGCCATCTTGTCCGGTGACAATTTCTTCAGTATTAAAGCCGTAAAAGCGCAGCAGCCAGTCGGCCTGGTATAGCCGGTGCTCGCGCACCAGTGGTGGCGATTTAAGCGGCAGCATCTTGCTGGCATCGGGTATCGGGCTGAAAGCAGAGTAATAAACGCGCCGCAAACGGTAAGCACCGTATAGGTTGGCGCTGGTATCGAGAATGGCGCGGTCATCGGTAGCATCTGCCCCGACGATCATTTGTGTACTTTGCCCGCCAGGCGCGAAACGCGGCGGCTTTTTGCCGGTCAGCGTCTTGTCCTTACTTTCGTCTATCTTGAGCCGCAAGTGCCCCATGGAACGACGGATGGCCTGTCCATCTTTCTCCGGCGCCAGGGTATGCAGGCTGGCGATGGTCGGCAGCTCGACGTTGATACTGAGGCGGTCGGCATACAACCCTGCCCGTGCCATCAGTTCCGGGCTGGCATCGGGGATGGTCTTTAGGTGGATATAGCCGCGAAAGTCATGCACCTCACGCAGTACGCGCGCGACTTCCACAACCTGCTCCATGGTGTAATCGGGGTTTCGGATGATACCGGAGCTCAGGAACAACCCTTCGATATAGTTACGACGGTAAAAACTCAAAGTAAGGTTCACCACCTCTTCCACATTGAAGCGCGCACGCGCCACATTGCTGCTGACGCGGTTGACGCAATACATGCAGTCATACACGCAAAAATTGGTCAGCAGTATCTTCAGCAGCGAAATACAGCGCCCGTCTGGCGCGTAGCTGTGGCATATACCCATGCCTGTGGTTGAGCCTATACCCTTGCCATCGCTCGAAGTGCGCTTGTCGGTACCGCTGGAAGCGCATGAAGCATCATATTTGGCGGCGTCAGCCAGTATTTCGAGTTTTTGCTTGAGTTCCATAGGGGGTCTTTATATTGGCTACTTTATTTATTCACAGGTTGAACAGAGAGCTACGTTGGCCGTACAAGTGCAAATTTCTATCATCAAAAGTTCAGGCTTACTTGAATCTAGAGAAGTTGTTGAAGCACTGCTATTGAAGCGCTAAGATAAAAAATATTTATTTATTGTAACAATAAAATTATTATTTTTGTTACAATAAAATTTATGAAAAAAGACGAATTGAAAATCACTGGCAGAAAACCAGGTTCAGGACGCAAAGTGGGGTCAGGTACTTTCCGCGAGGAAACCTCTGTCATCCGGGTGCCTAACAGCCAGAAACCTGCCATTGCCGACTTCCTTGAAGCCTATGCCAGGAAACAGCGCATGCATGAACTCAAGGATAATCTGGATACGGTGGATACGTTCGCGCAACCGGCATCAGGCATTGAAAGTATCAGCCTGCCCTTGTATGAATCCAAAGTGCCTGCTGGTTTGCCGTCACCAGCGGACAGTGATATCGAAGAACAGCTGGACCTGTACCAATATCTGATTGCAAATACCGATGACACCTTCTTTATCACGATACAGGGTGAATCCATGATTGAAGTCGGCCTGATGCCAGGCGATAAAGCCATTGTGCAAAAACGCAAACAGCCAGCCATGGGCGATATCGTATTAGCCATGATAGATGGCGAATTCACCGTTAAAACCCTGGCCAAACAATCAAACGGCCTGCCCAAACTATTACCTGCAAACTCTTCCGGCAGATACAGCCCCATCCTCATTCAGAGCAGGATGGAGTTTCAGATCTGGGGTGTAGTCACAGGCTCTTTCAGGAAATTTTGATCATGACACGTAAAAACATTATTTCGACCAGCTGGGCTAATGGCGTGTGCCGGGCCAACGATATCAACATCAACTATCTAAGGACAGGTGGCAATAAGCCGCCTTTAATTGCACTGCACGGTTTGGCAGGCAGTGGCGCCTGCTGGTCGCAAATGGCACGCGCACTTGAGAAAGACTATGACGTGATCATGCCTGATGCCAGGGGCCATGGCTTATCCAGCGCCCCGGCGCATGGCTACACCTATCAGGACCATGCCAATGATGTCATCGAACTGATCCGCACACTGGGCATTAAATCGCCATACCTGCTCGGGCATTCCATGGGCGGCATGACGGCTGCCATGGTGGCGAGCCGTTTGGGGTTCGCTATCAGTGGCCTGGTGCTGGCTGACCCGACTTTTATCAGCCCCGAATGGCAAGAGGGCGTGTATGAAAGCGGTGTGGTTGATCAACATCTGCAATTATTGAAATCCACAAAGGAAGCGTTATTCAAGGAAGCAAAAGCCAGGCACAGATACCGCTCTTCCGAGCTGATCGAGCATATCATTCAAGCAAAGCTACAGACCAGTGTGAAAGCGTTCGATGTGCTGATTCCGCCAAACCCGGAATTTGATGAGTTGATCCGCAATGTCTATGTGCCGACCTTACTGGTACTTGGCAGCGAAGGCATTGTGTCTTCAGAAACAGCGCTGGAATTACACAGACTCAACCCGGATTTGCAATACAAGTTGATTCCCGATGCCGGGCATGGACTGCCTTATGATGAACCGGCACGCCTGGCGGCGGCGGTGGATGCATTCTTAAGACCGGTTGCTACAGCAGTGAAGCGGGTTAAAACGAATACCAGGTCAAATGCCTATGCAGCATCCTTCGCCTATTAATCACAACCTGGCAAAGGGTGCAGATCTGTCAGCTACCTTCACGATGATCGCCTTCAAAGACTGTAACCCCGCATTTAATTTGGCAGGATTCCCGATTCAATATGTATTGTGAATAAGGCAAAGAGACTTACAATCTCACTAACAATCAAGACATATCGCGCATATAATTTTTATACTTCGTTTACACGTAACTGATTAAATTTATACAAAAAATTTATTTATTCTCCTGAACAATGCACACTCCAAAAAGTGATTATTTTGTTTAAGGATACAGGGTGAATAAATCCATCATTCATTGTTGTGCATTGGCACTGCCATTGCTGGCGGGAGAAGGCTACTCGGAAGAGTTGCCAGATTTCAGTGCTGCCAAATTTAAGGTCGGTGGCTATTTCGAGTCTTATTACAGCAAGGATTTCAATGATCCCGCCGTGCAAAAAAGACCTGCATTTATCTACAGCTATAACCAGGATGACAGCCTGCAAATCAATCTCGCGCTGATCAAGGCGGACATTACTGCGAGCCATTTCAGGGCGCACCTGGGTGTTGCTTCCGGCACCTATATGAAAGCTAACTATGCTGCCGAGAATCGTACATTGCAGCATCTGTATGAAGCCAACGTAGGCGTAAAACTTTCTGAGAGTGATATCTGGCTGGATGTGGGTGTTATGCCTTCACATATTGGTTTTGAAAGTGCCATCGGGGCTGAGAACTGGACGCTGACCAGAAGCATGATGGCGGACAATTCACCCTATTTTGAAACTGGCGCCAGGCTTTCTTACACCAGCACAGATGGCAAATGGTATGTCAGCGGCTTGCTGGTGAATGGCTGGCAACGGATACACCGGCCAGATGGCAATACCACACCTTCCCTGGGCCATCAGATTACCTATAGACCCAGTGACAGGCTGACCATCAACAGCAGCTCGTTCATCGGTAACGACAAATCAGATGCTGATCGCCAGATGCGTTACTTTCATAATTTGTACGCACAGGTGCAACTGGATGACAACTGGGCTGTGCTGACCGGACTGGATATAGGCTCAGAGCAAAGGCTGGATGACAGGGGCCGCTATAATGTGTGGTACTCGCCTAACCTGATTTTCAGATACCGTTATTCGGATCAACTGAGCATGGCCGCCAGGGCAGAATATTACCAGGACAAGCAAGGGGTGATTGTCAGCACTGATACCCCGAATGGCTTCAAAACCCAGGGCTATTCAGTCAATATGGATTATCAGCTTTATCCTTCGGTATTACTCAGAGCCGAGCTCCGCCAGTTCATCAGCAAAGACCGCATTTTTCTCAAAGATGACAATGACTTTTCCAGCCGTAGCCTGATGGCGACCACCTCCTTGTCTGTCAGTTTCTGATCAGTTTCCACCCCCCTTATCCAGACGCTCCTGAGCTGTCGTATTTATAACTTTTTTATACGGCAGCATTTCTTAATTACGACTTCTTTATTTCGCCAGGCGTAACCTCAGTACTCGTAAAAGATGTGACGAATGCCACATTTTTTCATTTCCATGAAATGTCTGAGGCACTGAAAAATGATTTATTTAATTAGCGGATTGATCGCAGGATTTCTGTTCGTATACCTGGTGTATGCCCTTATCAAGCCGGAGCATTTTTAACATGACCGCAAATGGCTTTATTCAATTGGGTTTATATATGCTGGTATTGGTGCTACTCACCAAGCCAGTGGGGATGTTGATCTATCGAGTACTGGAAACACAGTGGCTATCTCGCTGTAGATGGCTGGGTGCACCGGAACGGTCGATTTATAAATTGTCTGGCATAGATCCGCAACAGGAAATGGACTGGAAAGCCTATGCATGGGCTTTACTGGCTTTTAATATCGTCGGTGTTTTCTTCCTGCTCTTTTTACAGCTGCTTCAATTTTGGCTACCACTCAATCCCGAGCAGCTGGTGAACCTCTCGATTGATTCGGCCTTCAATACCGCCGTCAGTTTTGTGACCAATACCAACTGGCAAGGCTATGCCGGTGAATCGACCATGAGCTATTTCACGCAGATGGTTGGTTTGTCAGTGCAGAATTTTGTTTCAGCTGCCACTGGTATTGCGGTTGTCATCACCTTGATTCGCGGCTTCGCTCGCCACTCCAGTACCGGCCTGGGTAACTTCTGGGTAGACCTGACGCGCAGCACTTTGTATCTGTTGATTCCGGGCTCACTGATATTGGCGACCCTGTTTATGCAACAAGGCGTGATTCAGAACTTCAACCCCTATGTAGATGCACATACGCTGGAAACCACCCAGTACTCAGTGCCAGTGAAAAATGCACAAGGTGCAGCAACGCTGAATGATCAAGGACAGCCAGTACTCACTACCGCGACAACTCAAACCCAGCATATCCCCATGGGTGCGGTTGCCTCGCAGGAAGCGATCAAGATGCTGGGCACTAATGGCGGTGGTTTCTTCAATGCCAACTCGGCGCATCCTTTTGAGAACCCCACGCCTTTCACCAACTTCTTGCAGATGCTGGCCATTTTCCTGATACCGGCCGCGCTTTGCTACGCATTTGGCTTGATGGTGGGTGACCGCAGGCAAGGCTGGGCGATCTTTACCGCTATGACAATCCTGTTTGTAACCTTAGCTGCGGTTGTCATGTGGGCCGAGCAAGCGGGTAATCCGATATTGTCGCAGCTAGGCGCAGATACTTCTGCATCTGCCTTACAGGCTGGCGGCAATATGGAAGGCAAGGAAACGCGCTTTGGCATTAACAGCTCGGCCTTGTTCGCCACCATTACCACCGCAGCTTCCTGTGGCGCAGTCAATGCCATGCACGACTCCCTCACCCCTATCGGCGGCATGATCCCGCTGTGGCTGATGCAACTGGGTGAAGTGGTGTTTGGCGGTGTCGGTTCCGGCTTGTATACCATGCTGATCTACGCGGTGATCGCGGTATTCGTGGCCGGGTTGATGATAGGTCGCACCCCGGAATATCTGGGCAAGAAGATCGAGATTTTCGAAATGAAAATGTCAGCGCTGATCATCCTGGTCACACCCATCCTTGTACTGGCCGGTACGGCTATTTCGGTAATTGTGACGCCTGGTCTGGCAGGTATAGCCAACCCTGGTGCGCATGGTTTCAGCGAGATTTTATATGCTTACTCCTCAGCGGCTAACAACAATGGCAGCGCGTTTGCCGGTTTATCTGCCAATACGCCCTTCTATAACTACATGCTAGCTGCCGCCATGTGGTTTGGCCGCTTCGGCATCATTATTCCCATCCTGGCGATTGCCGGCTCCCTGGCCAGCAAAAAAAGGATCACGCCTGGCCTGGGCACTTTGCCTACCCATGGCCCGCTGTTTGTCGGCTTGCTGATCGGGACCGTCATTCTAGTAGGGGCATTGACCTACATCCCGGCATTGGCGCTTGGTCCTGGCATTGAGCAGCTGCTAATGACTGCCGGACACTGAATGTGAAGCTAACAGAAGAATATTGGAGAATAGGTATGGTGAAGAAATCAATGGGCACTTTGCTCGCGATTGACCAGTTTAAGGCAGCGTTTGTCCAGTCCATGGTCAGACTGGCACCGCAGGCACAATGGCGCAACCCGGTGATGTTTGTGGTGTACCTGGGCAGCATCCTGACCCTGGTGCTGTTTGCTTATGCCTGTATTTCGCAAGGGGCGGAGCATATCAAGTTTATCGGCATGATCACGTTGTGGTTATGGTCCACGGTGATTTTTGCAAACTTCTCCGAAGCGGTTGCCGAAGGCAGGAGCAAAGCGCAGGCCGCCAGTTTGCGCAGCTCTAAAAAGAATGTACCGGCAAAGAAGTTGAACGGTACCAATAAATCTGCCAGTGTGACTGTAGTAGACAGCCTTTCGCTGCGTAAAAGCGATATTGTGCTGGTTGAAGCGGGTGATGTGATCCCGGCAGACGGTGAAGTGATTGAAGGCATTGCCTCTGTGAATGAAGCCGCCATCACTGGTGAATCTGCGCCTGTGATCCGCGAGTCCGGCGGTGACTTCAGTGCGGTTACCGGTGGCACACAGGTGTTATCGGACTGGATAGTGGTGCGCATTACTGTCAACCCCGGCGAGGCCTTTCTGGACCGTATGATTGCCATGGTAGAAGGCGCGAAGCGCCAGAAAACCCCTAACGAAATTGCGCTAACCATCCTGCTGGTGTCGCTGACCATAGTGTTTCTATTGGCAACTGTCACCTTGCTGCCATTCTCCATTTTCAGCGTCCATGTCAGTGGTGCTGGCGAGCCGGTTTCCATTGTGGTGCTGGTCGCTTTGCTAGTGTGTCTTATTCCGACCACGATTGCCGGATTGCTGTCCGCGATCGGGGTGGCTGGCATGAGCCGCATGATGCAAGCCAATGTGATCGCCGTTTCCGGCAGGGCGGTTGAAGCTGCCGGCGATGTGGATGTGCTGTTGCTGGATAAAACCGGCACCATTACCCTGGGTAATCGGCAGGCTTCTGCATTTTACCCGGTCAGTGGCACCACTGAAGAGGCATTAGCCGATATCGCGCAACTCTCCTCCCTGGCGGATGAAACTCCGGAAGGCCGCAGTATTGTGGTGCTGGCAAAAAACAAATTCTCTATCCGTGAGCGCGACATGCAATCATTGGGCGCCGTATTCGTCCCCTTCTCGGCGCATAGCAAAATGAGCGGTATTAACTTGCAGGACAGAGTGATCCGCAAAGGCGCAGCGAGTGCGATCAAGCAACATATCCAGAGCCTGGGCGGCATTTTCCCTGAGGAGTTGAATCGTATCGTCGATGATATTTCCAGGCGCGGCAGTACACCGCTGGTGGTGGCTGATCAGGAGAAGGTATTAGGCGCCATAGAGCTAAAAGACATTGTGAAGGGTGGGATCAAGGAGCGCTTTGCCGAATTGCGCAATATGGGTATCAAAACCATCATGATTACCGGTGACAACCGCCTCACTGCCGCTTCGATTGCAGCTGAAGCCGGTGTGGATGACTTTCTGGCAGAGGCTACCCCTGAGGCAAAACTGAGCTTGATCCGCTCGCACCAGGCGGAAGGAAAACTGGTCGCCATGACTGGTGATGGTACCAACGACGCTCCTGCCCTGGCACAGGCCGATGTGGCGGTGGCCATGAACACCGGCACACAAGCGGCGAAAGAGGCGGGCAATATGGTGGACCTCGACTCCAACCCGACCAAACTGATAGAGATCGTTGAAATTGGCAAGCAAATGCTGATGACGCGCGGCTCGCTGACCACATTCAGTATTGCCAACGATATCGCCAAGTACTTCGCCATTATTCCGGCAGCCTTCGCCAGCACTTATCCGGCATTGGCAACATTGAATATCATGCACCTGGCAACCCCGCAATCGGCCATCCTGTCAGCGGTGATCTTCAATGCCCTGATCATCATCGTGCTGATTCCATTGGCACTTAAAGGCGTCGCCTATCGTGCGATAGGTGCCGCAGCATTGCTGAGACGGAATATGCTGGTGTATGGCCTGGGCGGCATTATTGTGCCTTTTATAGGTATTAAAGTGATCGATTTAATCATAATGACACTTGGTGTCGCTTAAGAAAGTGAAAGAGGCTGCATCATGAAACAGGTTCTACGCGCATCATTAGCCATGTTTATCTGTCTGACGCTGGTCACAGGCGTTTTATATCCTTTGCTGGTGACTGGCATTGGTCATGCCTTTTTCCCCGCACAAGTCGCAGGTTCGTTAATCAAAAACAAGGGTGTCATTATTGGTTCGGCACTCATAGGGCAGGACTTTCATAGCCAGCCGTATTTCTGGGGACGTCCGTCTGCCACTGTCCCCTACCCTAACAATGCCTCTGCCTCTTCAGGTTCAAACCTGGGGCCGCTCAATCCTGCACTGGCTGATGCGGTAAGTACCAGATATAAACAATATCAATCATCAGACGCCGCGGAAAAGCAGGTGCCAGTTGAATTACTCACCACTTCGGCCAGTGGCCTGGACCCTGACATCAGTCCCGCCGCAGCCTTGTACCAGGTGGATAGAATTGCCAAAGCGCGGCAGATAGATGGCCATCAGTTAAAAGCACTCATAGTGAAAAATACACTGCCGCGACAATTTGGCATTCTGGGTGAGCCAAGACTGAATGTACTGGCTTTGAACCTGGCACTGGATGAAATGGCCTCTATTCAAAAGTAAGCAATCGATGCAGTCATGAGATTTCCACCCTATCGCTGCTGTCCAAGTAAATATATCGATGTGCCGGTTGACCCTGATCGTCATACCAGCGCAGGATGTAGCAGGGGTTTCGTACAGCATGATGCACGCCTGCGAACCGGTTGGCTTTTGCAAATGCCAGCGCGCCCTGCAAGGGGGTATCCAGCAGGTTAAAAGGCTCACTTGCTTACAACAAACCAACATGCGTGAAAACCACCTGGCCTGGATTCACGCCTATACGCGAATGATAGAGTGTGAAGTAAGAGAAACAGATGATGACCAGCTACTGTTTACTGTGCCGGCAAGCTGGTAGATAGAGGGCTGTGAAGATTATTCTTGCCCTTCCAAATAACAGCCTATATGGTTTCAATTAGCGACATTAGTTTTACTATACCTAATTCGACCAGAATCGATATTGCATGAATCAACACACGCAACGCCCTGACCCTGACCAGCTGCTGATGCAGCTGCATCTGGAAGATAAAAAGAGTTTGCGCGGCAAGCTGAAAGTCTTTTTTGGTAGCTCAGCGGGTGTAGGTAAAACCTATGCCATGCTGAAGGCGGCGCATGCCCTGATGCGAGAACATGTGCATGTATTGGTAGGCGTGATTGAAACACATGGGCGCTCCGATACCGAGTCCATATTGCAAGGCCTGCCGGTTCTGCCGCTCAAGGAAATCAGCTACCGGGATAAAGCCCTCAAGGAATTCGATATCGATGAAGCCTTGCGCATACACCCTACCGTGATCCTGGTGGATGAACTGGCGCATTCCAATGTCGAGGGTTCCAGGCACAAAAAACGCTGGCAGGATGTGGAAGAATTACTTTCTTCCGGCATCGATGTTTACACCACGGTCAATGTTCAGCACATAGAAAGCCTGAATGATATTGTGGCGCAGATCACCGGTATCAAAGTACTGGAAACCATCCCGGACCGGGTGTTTGACCTCGCTGACGAAGTCTTGCTGATAGACCTGCCGCCGGAAGAGTTATTACAACGGCTGGAAGAGGGCCGCATCTATATTCCTGAACAAGCCAAAAAAGCCAGCCAGCACTTCTTCCGCAAAGGTAACCTGATTGCGTTGCGCGAGCTGGCGCTCAGGAGGACAGCAGACCGTGTCGATGCGCAAATGCAGGAATACCGACAGCATGCGTCTATCAACCAAGTATGGCAAACCAGTGAAAGAATACTGGTGGGCATAGGCCCCGGGCGGGATTCGGAGAACCTGATACGCACTGCCGCCAGGCTGGCCTCCAGCCTAAGAGCCGAATGGCTAGCCGTGTTTATTGAAACACCTGCTGCACAAGAAGTCAGTGTGGAGGAACGTAAACAGGTGGCCGATTTGTTGCGCCTGGCGCAGAGCCTGGGGGCAGTCACGGCCAACCTTAGTGGTGATTCGGTGACGGATACCCTGCTTGAATATGCGCTCAGCCACAATGTTTCACGCATTGTGATTGGCAAGCCAACCCGCTCACTGCTTTCGCGATTTTTTAATCCAAGCGTCAGTGACCAGATCGCCAAAACCAAAAGCGATATCGATGTGCATATTGTGATGAAAAGCCAGTACGGGGCAGACAAGGCAAAAAAACCGGCGCTGGTGTCAGGTGAGCTTTCGTCACACTTTACGCCGCAAAAGCAGCGCGGCTATGTGTGGGCCTTGATCATCAGTGCCATCACGTCTATGGTTGCCAGTATATTGCTACCGTATTTTGAACTGGCCAATATCATCATGTTGTACCTGCTGGGCGTGATGCTGATTTCCATGCGTTATGGCAGAGGCCCGGGCATTATGGCATCTTTGCTCAGCGTATCCACCTTCGATTTCTTTTTTGTGCCGCCACGTTTTTCATTTTCAGTCACCGACACCCAGTATGTGATGACGTTCGGCATCATGTTGTCAGTGGCCCTGGTGATCAGTAACCTCACCTCGATTTTAAGAAGGCAGGCCATCATTGCCAGTTACCGTGAAAAGCGTAGCTTTGCGTTATATGAAATCGGTAAAGAGCTTGCTTCCGCAATGACCACTTCACATATAGTGGAAGTCAGCATCCATCATGTTTCCAGGATGTTTAATTCCAGTGTCGCCATATTAGCGCCAGGTGCTGACGAGCAATTGCAAGTCGTGCACCTGTCGGGCACCCGTAAATATCTTGATCTGTCTCCGGCCCAACTGGAAGGCGTAGATATTGGTATCGCCCAGTGGACTTATGATCATCAACAGCAGGCCGGCCTGGGCACCGATACCCTGCCCTCCAGCAAAATACTGTATATCCCGTTAAAAGCGCCTATGCGTACCAGGGGTGTGCTGGCGATTTCACCTGCAAGTATCCAGGATATTCTGCTGCCAGAGCACCGGCAGCTGCTTGATACCTTTGCCTCGCAGATTGGGCTGGCTCTCGAAAGAAAACATTATGTTGAGGTGGCGAGAGACGCCTTGATTTCCATGGAAACCGAGCACCTGCGTAACTCTTTGCTCAGTGCGATCTCGCATGACCTGCGCACGCCACTGACCAGCATTATCGGTACTACCAGCCAATTGAAAGACGGGCTCAAGAGCGGATCAAATGAGCATGAACTTGTGACAGCCTTGCATGAGCAGGCTTACCGCATGCAAAGCCTGGTGCTCAATCTACTGGATATGGCCAGGCTGCAATCAGGCACAGTCAAGCTGAACAGCGACTGGCATATGCTGGAAGAAATCATCGGCTCGGCCATTAGCGGGTTGCGGATGGCGCTACAGCATCATCGCATCAAGGTTAAGTCGATGGAATCCATTCCACTGTTATTTGTTGATGCTGTGTTGATAGAACGCGTGTTCAGCAATTTGCTGGATAATGCCTGTAAATACAGTGCTGCCGGTTCGAATATCATGATTGCTGCCAATTGCGATAACAGCCAGGTGTTTATTTCGATTGCAGATGAAGGCCAGGGATTGCCATCAGGCATGGAAGACAGCATTTTCCAGAAATTTACCCGCGGCCGTAGTGAATCTTCTACTCCTGGTGTTGGATTGGGCTTGTCCATCTGTAAATCCATCATTGAGGCACATAGCGGAAGAATATGGGCCGAGAAAAACCAGGGAAAAGGAGCGACCATTATGTTTAGCCTGCCGGTCAAACCCCAGCCCGTGATTGATGAACTGGAAGCGCAAGCATGAGTGAAAGTGCAAAATTCTGTATCGTGGTGATCGAGGATGACGAGCAAATTCGCAAGCTGGTCACCATGATTCTTGAAGGCGAAGATTTTATTGTTTACAGCGCAGATACTGGCAAGCGCGGCCTGGTGGAAGTAGGCACCCGCAAACCTGATATCGCCATCATTGATCTTGGGCTTCCTGATATTGACGGTGTGGACCTGATCCGGGATATAAGGGTCTGGGGCAGCCTGCCTATCATTGTGCTGTCCGCCAGGACCAACGAGATAGAAAAAGTACGCGCGCTTGATGCAGGCGCTGATGATTACATTATCAAACCTTTTGGTTCAGCGGAATTGTTAGCCCGGGTGAGAGCGCATTTAAGAAGGCGCAATAACAATCCAAACGCGCAACAAAGCCAGGTCACCTTTGGTGAGGTAACAGTAGACTTTATCAAACGCCAGGTCTTTCGCAACGGTGCGCCTGTATCACTGACACCGATTGAGTATCGACTATTGACTGCTCTATTAAGATCCGCCGGATGTGTACTCACTCAGCGCACACTGCTTAAAGAAGTATGGGGACCATCCTATGTCGAACATGCACATTATTTGCGCATTTATATGGGTCACCTGCGTAACAAGCTTGAACGCGACCCTGCACAACCCCGGCATTTGATTACCGAGATCGCGGTGGGTTACAGGATAGTACTGGAACCCTGACCCGATTTATTTATTCAGGCTAGCTGTTCAAATGCACTGACAAGGTCCTTTGCAAGCACATCGGAAACATTTGTCAGGGGTAACCTCAACTCATGCTCAATCATGCCCAGGTAAGCCATCAACGCTTTAATCGGTGCGGGATTCGTTTCCCTGAAAAGCAATGCAATCAGCTTCTCGTATTGTTTGAATCTCTTTTTTGCGTCTGCCAGATTGCCCGCATGCATAGACTCATAAATCCTGATAAAAGCATCAGTGTGAATATGGGCTGCGGCTGAGATCGCGCCAGTGGCTCCGTACTGCATCGCGCTAAGCATCAGGGCGTCGTCTCCACACATCACACTGAGTGGCGTATGCGCGATAGCCTTTATTAAATCAGGCAGGCTGCCGCTGGATTCTTTCAACCCGATAATCTGCGGATGAATTGCGAGTGCCTGCAAGGTTTTCAACTCTAGTGAAACACCACAACGGGAAGGCACGTTATAGAGCAAGATCGGTTTATTGATCGAATCCGCAATCAGCGTGAAATGCCGGATCAGCCCTGCTTGTGACGGTTTTACAAAAGGCGGCGGCGCCATCAGGAAACCGAATACATGGTAGCGCTCCAGCATTCTTGCCTGTTGTATCAAGTCTGCTGTCTCAATCCCGTTCAAGCCAACAAGTACTGGCACCTGCTCATCTGCAATTTCCAGTAATATTTCTATGATGGTTAACTTTTCGGAGAGACTCAAAGAACCGAACTCGCCGGTGGTGCTACAGGCCACCAAGCCATGCACACCAGCGCTTACCAGTTGTTGCGTCAGGCGGCGCAAGGCATTTACATCTAGTGTGCCGTCTTTGAATGGTGTCACAACCGGAACCCAAATACCTCTCAGTCGTTCTTTTGCTGACTGTGCTTTGTTTAAATTAGGTTCATGATATGACTTCGACTCTGAGTTTGATCTAACACTATGAGGTTCTGGCGCAAGGGGGTTGTCTAACATGCTAGCGTTCCCTTTTCACGCGGCCAAACTCGGCGGCATCCAGCGCTTTCATGACAAGGTGCATGATGCGACAGCTTTGCCCTGGTCGAATCTTTAAATTCACTTTTAATCGTTTGGAATGTTCTATCGGTTTGACTGTGTATGAGTCCACAATTTGAAAGAGTTTTGTTGCAATTAAGTAGCGCAGTTCACTGACTAGATTTGCTTCAATAATAATGGGCATTTTTTCAAACAATACCGATTCAGGTTTGTGTCTGTATGGACGGGAGATAGCGACCGGACGTTTTACCGATAACCCGAATGCTGTGTGACGAAAGCCTTTTTCGAAGGCAATAATGGCTGACTGCATACCCCATTCTTTCGTGTTGTTGAGATGGGGAAAGTGTAGTTGTCTGATTATTAAAAACGCATAAATTAAAACGGGATCAGGATAAAAAGATTATAAAAATTTCCTGTTAAGTCGTATCTCAGCAAGCATCGGGCAGGCTAGTAAGAGCCTGAGAATGTAGGACTGATGTCGGCGAGCATAAAAAATGGGCCCCTAAGGACCCATTTTTAATTGAATAGAAATTAAATCTAGATGTACTAACAGCGTGGCGTTTAAATATCCAGCGAGCTGACGCTAAGTGCATTGCTTTCAATAAAGGCGCGGCGTGGCTCAACGTTGTCACCCATCAAGGTAGTGAAAATTTCATCGGCGCTGATTGCGTCATCAATCTGCACCTTGAGTAAACGACGTACTTTCGGATCCATGGTGGTTTCCCACAATTGTTCCGGGTTCATCTCACCCAAACCTTTATAACGCTGAATATTCAGGTTATGTCTGGCTTCACCTAACAACCAGTCCAGTGCCTGTTTAAACGTGACCACTTTTTGCTCTTTCTCGCCACGTTTGATTAAAGCACCTTCACCTAGCAGGTTATTCACCATTTGTGAGGTGCGGTTGATCTGGCGGTAATCGCCACTGCTAAGGAATTCTGCATCGATAACGCAGCTTTGCAGGTTGCCATGTACGTATTTATTCACTTCCAGGCGATAAGCACTGGTTTCGGTATCTTGCGCCACAATCACTTCGGAACCAATCGCACCTAGGATAGGACGCAGTTTTTCAGCAGCTGCATTGGCTGCGGCTTCGGTATTCAGTTCCAGGTCACCCAGGTCTTGAATCGCACGTAACACGCTTTCGTCATACAGGTTGGCAATCCGGCGGATCACAGCTTCAGTCAGCACCATTTGTTTGGCGATGCTGTTCAGGGCGTCATCCTTCAAGGTGTTGCCGCCCTCACGCGTCAGCAGTTCAGCGCCCTTTAATGCTGAATTTAGCAGGTACTCATCCAGCTCGTGTTCATCTTTCAGGTAACGCTCGTCACGGCCCTGTTTGACTTTATAGAGCGGTGGTTGCGCAATATAGATATGACCGCGCTCTACTAGCTCAGGCATCTGGCGGTAGAAGAAGGTCAGCAGCAAAGTACGGATGTGCGCACCATCGACGTCAGCATCTGTCATGATGATGATGCGGTGATAACGCAGTTTTTCAACATTGAAATCCGCTTTACCGATGCTGGTACCTAGTGCAGTGATCAGTGTCGCAATCTCTTGCGAGCCTAACAGTTTGTCAAAACGCGCTTTTTCCACGTTAAGAATCTTACCTTTGAGTGGCAGAATGGCCTGATTTTTACGGTCACGGCCTTGTTTGGCTGAACCGCCTGCGGAGTCACCCTCGACCAGGTAGATTTCGCACAGTGCAGGGTCTTTTTCCTGACAATCAGCCAGTTTCCCCGGCAAGCCCATGGTGTCCATCACGCCTTTACGGCGGGTGATTTCACGCGCCTTGCGGGCCGCTTCACGCGCACGAGCCGCTTCTACAATTTTGCCACAGACGATTTTGGCATCAATCGGATTTTCAGCCAGAAATTCGGCCAGTCTGGCAGATACGATTTCTGATACCACTGGTTGCACTTCACTTGATACCAGTTTGTCTTTGGTCTGTGAGGAGAATTTTGGATCCGGCACTTTGACTGACAATACGCAGGTAATACCTTCGCGCATATCGTCGCCTGTGGTTTCCACTTTGGCTTTTTTCGCGAATTCGTTTTGCTCGATATACTGGTTCAACGTACGTGTCATTGCTGTGCGCAAGCCGGTTAAATGCGTACCGCCGTCGCGTTGCGGGATATTATTGGTGAAACACTGTACGGTTTCTGAGTAACTGTCATTCCATTGCATGGCGACTTCGACAGTCATATTGTCTTTTTCACTGATCGCGTAAAACACTTTCGGGTGCAATACGGTTTTGCTGCGGTTCATGTATTCGACAAACCCTTTGATACCGCCACTGAAAGCAAAATTTTCGGATTTGCCGGTACGCTGGTCTATCAGTTCTATTTTGACGCCGTTATTCAGGAAAGACAGTTCACGGATACGCTTCGCCAGGATTTCAAAGTGGTATTCAACCAGCACAAATGTATCGACAGAAGCCAGGAAATGCACTTCTGTACCTTTTTTATCAGTGGTGCCAGTCACAGCCAAAGGCGCTTGTGGCACGCCCCTATGGAATTCCATCTGGTGAACCTGGCCTTTGCGGTAGATTTTCAATCTCAGCCAGTCTGACAGCGCATTGACCACCGACACACCCACGCCATGCAGGCCTCCAGACACCTTGTAGGAGTTCTGGTCGAATTTGCCACCGGCATGCAACTCGGTCATGACGATTTCGGCCGCTGAACGCTTGGGCTCGTGTTTATCGTCATCTTTCACATCGGTAGGAATACCGCGGCCGTTATCAGAAATACTGATGGAGTTATCCGGATGGATGATGACTTTGATGTCATCACAATGTCCGGCCAGCGCTTCGTCAATCGCGTTATCCAACACCTCGAACACCATATGGTGCAAGCCGGAACCATCTGACGTGTCACCGATATACATGCCTGGACGCTTACGTACTGCATCCAGACCTTCTAAAATCTTGATACTGTCTGAGTTATATTCTTGTGGCTGTGCCATAAAAAAGTTTCTTTAATGAGATTAAAAGACGATTGAAACCAAGAGGCCCGTGTTTCACGTGAAACACAGTAAGCCCGTATTGGCAACCATGCATTATATGCGCATTGGCATCACAACGTATTTATAGTTGGTATCGCTCGCGGTGGTGATCAGGCAACTGCTATTGGCATCGGCAAACGCAAACTGGATGTTTTCATCGCCAAGGTTATTGAGTACATCAATCAGGTAAGTGACATTAAAACCAATATCCAGTGGTGCTTTGCTGTAATTAATATCAAGTTCTTCTTCGGCTTCTTCCTGCTCGGTATTGGTGCTGATAAGCTTGAGCTGGCCATCGGTGATGACCATGCGGATACTGCGATATTTCTCGTTAGACAGAATAGAAGCGCGTTGCAAAGCGCTCAGAATTTCCTGGCGATTCACTTCAAAATTATTCTGATGACCGCTTGGAATCACGCGGTTGTAATCCGGGAATTTACCATCAATCACTTTGCTGATCAGTTGAATGTCACCGAATTCAAAACTCACCTGACCATTTAGTAAATCTATCACTACCGGTGAATCAGATTGCTCATCCAGCAACTTGGTCAATTCCAGCACGGTTTTACGTGGCAGGATCACTTCTGTTTTTTCAAACTCCTGATCCAGCGTGGTGTTGGTATAGCTCAAGCGGTGTCCGTCAGTACCCACTACATGCAACTGGTTGCCTTGCACTTCCAGCAACAGGCCATTCAGATAATAGCGAATATCCTGTTGCGCCATAGCGAACTCTACCTGTTTCAGCAGACGTTTCAATTCTGATTGCGCCAGGCTGAAACTGATGTTCTGCCCGCTCGCTTTGCTCATCAAAGGATAATCAGCTGACGGCAGTGTTTGCAGGTTAAACCGGCTTTTGCCCGCTTTCAGCGTGATGCGGTTATCTTGGTTGTTCATTTCTATTGACGTGTTCTCAGGCAATGAGCGACAGATATCCAGTAGTTTTTTAGCAGAAATCGTTGTACTTAGTTCACCTTCTACGCCACTATTCACTTTCAGTGAAATCTGCATTTCCAGATCTGTCGCTGTCAAATGCATTTCCTGCTGTTTGATATTGATCAGCAAATTGGAAAGAATAGGTAACGTATGTCTGCGTTCAACGATTCCGGTGACATTGTTAAGTGGTTTAAGCAATACTTCACGGCTGATTTTGATTTGCATGGCCTGACCTGATTAATAACTTTATTTCAATATATAAAAGATAAGATTAATAGTAATGTAGCGTTTTTTTGTGGGTAACTCAAAAAAGCATTTATATTCAACTACTTGTTACCAAGTTAGCTTGTGTATAAATTGCGGTTTAAACATGCATAGTTTGTGGCTGATATTGTAAACCGATTTTATCCTGTCTATACGCAATATTTAAACACACTTCATTCGCACCTTATCCACAGCTTTTGTTTTTGCATTTCATTGGTTTAATCTCTAATTACCTGCGTTAAAAAACCGATATCACGCGCAAGCGTCTGGTCGTTTAAACGCAGTTGTTCGATTTCATCACAGGCATGCATCACCGTAGTATGGTGACGTCCGCCAAACGCTTCACCGATTTCAGGGAAGCTGTGATTGGTTAATTCTCTTGCCAGCGACATGGCTACCTGGCGAGGCCGTGAGACATTACGCGAACGTTTTTTACTGAACATATCGCTGACTTTAATCTTGTAATAATCAGCCACGGTTTTCTGGATATTCTCAATCGTGATCTGGCGACCGCGCACTGCGATCAAATCACGCAAGGCATCTTTGGCCAGGTGCACATCAATGGCATGGCCAGTAAAGTTGGCCATGGCGATAATACGGTTCAGGGCGCCTTCAAGCTCACGTACGCTGGAACGAATCTGCTTGGCGACAAAAAACGCCACGTCTTCATGCAGGTTGATTTTTAGCGTTTCGGCTTTTTTACGCAAAATCGCGACGCGCATTTCCAGTTCCGGTGGTTCAACCGCGACTGTCAGGCCCCAGCTGAAACGCGTGCGCAAACGCTCATCCATATCCACGATTTCTTTAGGATAGGTATCGCAGGTAATGACGATCTGTTTCTTTTCTTCGATCAGCGTATTAAAAGCATAGAAAAACTCTTCTTGCGTACGCGTTTTCTTGGCGAAGAACTGAATATCATCGATTAATAACAAATCCAGGGAGTGGTATTGCTGTTTAAACTCGTCAAACGCCTTGTTCTCATACGCCTTCACTACGTCCGACACATAGCGTTCGGCATGCAGGTAACGGATATTGGCTTCCGGCTTGTTTTTCTTGAGCTCGTTGCCTATCGCCTGCAGTAAATGGGTTTTACCTAAACCGACACCGCCATAGATAAACAAAGGGTTATATGCCTGCCCGGGATTGCCGGCAACTTGTATCGCTGCTGCGCGGGCTAGCTGGTTGGCGCGGCCGGTGACGTAGTTATCGAACAGGAAACTGTTATTCAGTCCGCTGCTCTTTTCAGACTTGATATTTTTAACTGGTGTCCGGCTCGGAAATGGTTTCTTCTCTACAGGCTTTTCAGTTTGCCTGGGTTGGTTTTTTGTAATAGACGTTTCGATGGCGCCAGATGGCAGAGCAGTGCTAGCTGAAGCCGTTTGCATAAGCGCAGGTTCAGTTTGCAGAATACTGCTATCGACTATCAGCTCAACCACTACACTATTGGATAATTCAAGCGCAATGGTTTCAATGCGGTTAAAAAACTTGCTTTTTACCCACTGCATGACAAACTTGTTAGGCGCAACAATTTGCACAGCCTGACCATTCACGCGTGCACGCAGGGGTTTAATCCAGGTATTGTATTGTTGTGCGGATAGTTCCTTTTCGAACTTCAGCAGACAATGCGCCCAAAAGTTTTCCATTGCTCCAGTGTTTTCAATGTATGCAAAAAGCTGACTCCGGCCTGTCAGCCTTGGAGTAGTTTGCGTTTGTTTATTCGTTATGTGCCAGGAAAGAGTGGCAGAAGTGGGAATCAAGGCCGTTTGGCAGTGTGATTCACTGGGGACATTCTAAACGTTTTGACTGGAGTTATCCACAGCCTGCGACTATATAAATATAAAAAAAATCATTGACATAACTGGCTCAATTCATGTTTAATTAAGGGTTTTTGAAATCGGCAAATTTCAGCTGCGAAATCAGCGATGCCGGAACAGATTTTAATTGCCGGGATTTACTTCCCTACTTGGCGCAGGAGCTAAATAATGAAACGTACTTACCAACCATCTAAAACCCGCCGTGCCCGTACCCATGGTTTTCTTGTGCGTATGAAAACTAAAGGTGGCCGTGCAGTAATTGCTGCCCGTCGCGCTAAAGGCCGTAAACGCCTGGGTCTGTAATCCCGGTGCTGCATTGCTTGAGGCTATGCATGACATTGCACCAGCCATGACATTGTATAAGCTAAGAAAAACGGATGAATTTTCATCCGTTTTTACTTTCAGGAAACGCTTATATGGCGAGTGGTTGCTTGCCAATATCAAACCTAACCAGCAACTGCTCAATCGTTATGGTCTGGTTGTGCCCAAGAAAATCGCCAAGCTGGCAGTGAGCCGCAATTATATGAAGCGCGTACTTCGCGAATTGTTAAGAAATCAACCTTCTTCAACAACAAGCGGTTATGATGTGGTGCTTCAGGTTCGCAAGACCTTTCAGCAGGCTGATTTTGCTGCAGTACAACGTGATTTGTCAGTATTGCTGAGCAAGCTTAAAAAAACCTCTACAGTTTCCTGATACGCTGATGAAAATGGTACTGATTATTTTGATAAAGTGTTACCAGTGGGGCTTGAGCCCCTTGCTGGGTCGTCAATGCCGTTTTCATCCCACCTGTTCACACTATGCGATCGAGGCTTTGCAGCGTTATGGCGCTTTTAAAGGCTCCAGGCTGGCATTGGCCCGTATTGGTCGCTGCCATCCCTGGCATCCCGGTGGTGTGGACCCTCTTCCTTGACTTGTAAAAACGAAACCTTATGGATACTCGCCGTTTAATTCTGTTCGTCATTTTTTCTTTCTCCATCATGCTGCTATGGGATGCCTGGCAAAAAGAGCATGCACCTGAGACGCCAGCAGCACAGACTGCGGCTACACCACAGGGCGCACCTGCGGACAAACCTCAGGAAAATGGTTTCAGCCTGAAAAAGGGCGAGCGTATTTCTGTGAAAACGGACCGCTATGCTGCCGTGATTGATACTGTGGGTGGCGATTTGCGTCAGTTATCTTTACTGGAACACAAAGCAGACGATAACTCCGGCCCGTATGAGCTGATGAGCGATCAAAGCAAGGAGAAATTGTATGTGGCGCAGACTGGACTTAAAGGCGATGGCCTGCCTACGCATTACGAGACGTTTACAGCCACTGATACCAGCTATGTCATGCAAGAGAGCGAGAACTCACTGGAAGTGCGTTTAACAGCGCCGGAAACCAATGGTATCGTTGTGGACAAAATTTACACTTTCCACCGTGGTCAATATCAGATTGATGTACGTTACGAGATTAAAAACAACAGCGAAAAAGCGATTTCGCCATCTGTTTATTACCAGATCATCCATGATAGCGAGTCCAACCAGGGCTCTAAAATGATGCCTACCTTTACTGGCGGCGCATATTTCACTGAGGCGGATAAATACAATAAGGTCAAGTTTGATGAAATGGCTAAAAAAGACGTGTCTATCAATGCCAAGGATGGTTGGGTCGGCCTGGTACAACACTATTTCGTCAGTGCCTGGATTCCGCAATCCAAAGCTGAACGCAAGTTTTATACAACAAAACTCAGTGACCATGATTTCTCTATCGGTACCATTTTACCTGTTGGCGAGATCGCTGCTGGCACCACTAAAACCATTGATGCTAAATTATTCAGTGGTCCGCAGGAGCAGGACGACCTGGAAGCTGCCGCGCCTGGCATGGAGTATGTCGTCGATTACGGTATCCTGACCATCATCGCCAAGCCGCTGATGTGGTTGTTGACGCATATCTATGACCTTGTAAAAAACTGGGGTATTGCTATTATTATCCTGACGGTGCTGATCAAGGCTGCCTTCTTTAAACTGTCTGCGTCGGGCTACCGTAATATGGCTCATCTGCGAGAGATGGCCCCGCGCATGCAGGCATTGAAAGACAAGTTTGGCGATGACAAACAAAAGCTGCAACAAGCGATGATGGAAATGTATCGCACCGAGAAGATCAACCCTATGGGTGGTTGCCTGCCTATCCTGGTACAGATTCCGGTGTTTATTTCGCTGTATTGGGTATTGCTGGGTTCAGTGCAATTAAGACACGCTCCCTTCTTCGGCTGGATTCAGGATTTGTCTGCCACAGACCCATACTTTATCTTGCCTATCCTGATGGGCGCAACCATGATTATTCAAACTACCTTGAATCCACCGCCTACGGACCCGATCCAGGCCAAGGTTATGAAAATCATGCCGGTGCTGTTCAGCGTGTTCTTTTTCTTCTTCCCGGCTGGCCTGGTACTGTACTGGCTGGTGAACAACATTCTTTCTATCTGGCAACAGTGGGCGATCAACCGCATGATCCATGCAGAAACTGTCGCCAAAAAAGGAAATGTCAAATAGTCAGGGATCGGGTGCTGTCAGCCCGTTTGATCAGGCGCACAACCATGCTGCGCCTGATCAGTTGACTAACGATACAATTGCCGCCATAGCCACCGCGCCAGGTGCCGGTGGCATCGGTGTAGTCCGGGTGTCCGGCCCGCTAGCGCCACAGATCGCCAAGCAGGTACTTGGCCACTGCCCTGCCCCGCGACATGCAGCTTACCTACCCTTTTACCAGTCTGATGGCAGCCTGATCGATCGCGGCATTGCTATTTACTTTCCCAACCCGCATTCGTATACCGGTGAAGATGTACTGGAGCTACAAGCGCATGGCGGTACTGCGCTGATGCAGATTCTGCTGGCGCGCTGTATTGAATCTGGGGCCAGACATGCAGTAGCCGGTGAGTTTACCCAACGTGCCTATCTGAATGATAAACTGGATCTGGCCCAGGCCGAAGCCGTTGCTGATTTGATCAATGCCTCTACAGTTGAAGCCGCGCGCAGTGCGGTTCGTTCTTTGTCCGGCGAGTTTTCGCATGCTATTCAGGCTTTATTGCAGCAGTTGATAGACTTACGCATGTATGTAGAAGCCTGCCTGGACTTCCCCGAAGAAGACATTGATTTTATTAGTCAGGGTCGCGTATTGGAGAAACTGCATGCCAATCAGCAAACTTTACTGACTATTTACCAGCGGGCAAAACAAGGCGCTTTGTTACGTGAAGGGTTGAATGTCGTACTGGTTGGTCAGCCTAACGTAGGTAAATCAAGTTTACTGAATGCGCTGTCTGGTGAAGATGTTGCGATCGTGACGCCAATTGCCGGTACCACGCGCGATACGATTAAAAGCGCGATTCAGATCGAGGGCGTGCCTTTACATATCATTGATACGGCCGGTTTGCGCGAAACTGAGGATGTGGTTGAGCAAGTCGGGATAGCGCGTACCTGGAAAGCCATAGTAACTGCGCAGGTCGCATTATTACTGGTGGATAGCCAGCATGGCATAGGGCCTTACGAAAACAGTATTCTGCAGCAATTGCCAGCCCAAATTGAAAAAATCTGGGTGCATAATAAAATTGATGTTTCACGTGAAACATCTCGCATCGAAAAACGTGAAAAAGAGATACACCTCTTTTTATCAGCCAAGACAGGGGAAGGTATTGCCGAGCTGCGAAAAACGCTACTGCAAATTGTTGGTTATCAACCAGGCAATGAGGGTGTTTTTATGGCCCGAGCCAGGCACCTTCAGGCATTAAAGCAGGTGGAGCTACATTTGGAACAGGCCACCAAACAAATGCATGCAGCAGAGTTGATTGCAGAGGAGTTACGCAGTGCTCAGGAAGCGCTGGCTTCCATCACAGGAGAGTTTACGCCGGACGATTTACTCGGTGAAATTTTCAGTCGCTTTTGTATAGGCAAATAAAAAACCCGCATTAGCGGGTTTTTTTTCGTCTGGGAAATGGTGTGTTACGTTGGCTAAAGCGTTCATCGATACTACATACGCGTTTACTGCCCGTAATCATGGCCCAGATCAAGTTGTCCTTATGAATGAAACTTTCAAACAACACGCCTAAGAGATGAATGACAACCACCCCTAACCAGGTCCATGTAACATAGTGATGGATCACTTGGGCCAAATCATCATCGATGAATCCCCAGCCGCTGTTATAGACAATACACCCTGAACCCACTGTCAAAATTCCTAAGCCCAGCATGGCATATATCGCTATAGAACCTACAGGATTATGGCCAACATAATGCCTGGCAGTCCCTTTAAGCAGTTTGAATAAATGCTTCACAGCCCAGACGGGATTTAACGGAAAGCTCTGGAAATTGGCGTAGCCGGTAGCAACTACGCCCCAAATGATCCGCGCAACGATTAAAGTGCCGGCGACATAGCCCGCATAAGCATGGTGCAGCCTGTCCCACATAGAACTATGGGTATAAAATGCATATGCGAAAGCCGCCACCAAGGACCAGTGGAAGATCCGGATAAACGGGTCCCATACGTAGCGCAGCATTCTGTTTGTTAACTCGGCTAGATTACTTAGTTGGCTTGGTTTCAGTCAGTAAGTAGGCAATGAAGTTAGCTTTTTCTGCTGGTGCACAATCTGCGCCTAAAATATCGTTGCAGTGCTTTGTAAACTCCTCTTCCACTTTATCGATATCGGTAAAACGCTTGGTATTAACGCGTGGTGCTAAAGGAGGAATCTCCTTGTTGGTGACAATGTTCTTGCCAACGTTAGCAGGATTATTGGTATGGCAAGACGCACATGCAGCTTCTCTGCCGCTAGCAGTTTGGAACTTACGGTTAAAAAATATTTTGCCATCGGTGATAGACGGCGCTTGGAACGTAGGGTTTACTGAATGGGCGATATTGGTATATTTGTAGACCAGTTTTTCAGCGTTGGTGACATCTGCCAGTGCATGCGCAGAAAAAAGTACCCCGAATACAGCAATCATTGTTTTCATTTTCATGGTAAGAGCTCCTTGGTTATTATTGGGAGGAATTTTAGTATTTTTATGTTAAATAAATATGGCCTGCATGTAATTGATTTGTATTAAACCGTTATTAATTTGTATTAAAACTGTATTAATGCAGCGCATACGTGTAACTAAGATCTGATTATGGTGTGAATAAAAATGACCATGAGCCTAGTTTACGCTAAAATCACAACTCTTTTTAAATCAAATAGTTCAATCACTTTATGATGGATTTTCCTGATAAATTCGATGTCATCGTTGTCGGTGGTGGCCACGCTGGTACCGAAGCGGCGCTGGCGGCTGCACGCATGGGGCAAAAAACCCTGCTGCTCACCCATAACATCGAAACATTGGGGCAAATGTCCTGCAATCCTTCTATTGGTGGTATTGGTAAAGGGCATCTGGTAAAAGAGGTGGATGCACTTGGTGGCGCTATGGCTGCAGCCACCGATATCGGTGGCATTCAATTCCGTATCCTGAATTCCAGTAAAGGTCCGGCAGTGCGTGCGACACGTGCACAAGCCGACCGTCTCCTCTATAAAGCCGCTATACGGCATCGTCTGGAAAATCAGGCTAACCTGTGGCTATTCCAGCAGGCGGTGGACGATATCATCCTAGAAGGTGAAAAAGCGGTTGGCGTTGTGACGCAGATCGGCTTGCGTTTTCATTCAAAATCCGTCGTCCTCACGGCAGGTACTTTCCTTGGTGGGTTGGTGCATGTCGGGTTGCAGAATTATAGCGCTGGGCGCGCCGGAGACCCGCCATCTATTTCCCTGGCTGCACGATTGCGCGAAATCGGTCTCCCGGCCGGACGCCTGAAAACAGGGACGCCTCCCCGCATTGATGGGCGGACAATTAATTACAGTCTAATGACTGAACAGCCTGGTGATACGCCAGTGCCCGTATTTTCATTTTTGGGAAATGTCGCACAACATCCGCAGCAATTACCGTGTTGGATTACCCACACCAATCAGCAAACTCATGACATTATCCGTAGTGGGCTGGATCGCTCGCCTATGTACACCGGCGTCATTGAAGGGGTTGGTCCAAGGTACTGTCCTTCTGTAGAAGACAAGATCCACCGCTTTGCAGATAAAGATTCGCATCAGGTGTTTCTCGAACCTGAAGGCTTGACCACGCATGAAATTTACCCAAATGGTATTTCTACCAGTTTGCCGTTTGATATCCAATTGTCGCTGGTGCGCTCCATTCGTGGTTTGGAAAATGCGCACATCCTGCGCCCCGGATACGCCATAGAATATGACTATTACGATCCAAGAGGTTTGAAATCGACTCTGGAAACCAAGACGGTGAAAGGTTTGTTTTTTGCAGGCCAAATTAATGGTACTACCGGGTATGAAGAGGCCGCTGCACAAGGTCTGCTGGCAGGCGCAAATGCGGCACTTTATGCACAGGAAAAAGATGGTTGGTGCCCTTCCCGTGAACAGGCATATCTCGGGGTGCTGGTTGATGATTTAATTACTACTGGCGTGAACGAGCCCTACCGTATGTTCACCAGTCGCGCCGAGTATCGTTTGCAGTTACGCGAAGATAACGCAGATATGCGACTGACCGAAATCGGACGCAAGTTAGGTCTGATTGATGATGCGCGCTGGGAAGCTTTTAGTAAAAAACAGGAAATGGTCGAGCGCGAGCAGGCAAGATTAAAGAACACTTACCTACAGCCTGAAGGTGGGCAAGTGAATAGGAACAGCCAAAACAAGATTGTTTCACGTGAAACACAACAGGCTGTTTTCGGCAAAGCACTGGAGCATGAGTATTCCCTGTTTGAATTATTGCGTCGTCCGGAAATTAGTTATCAATCGTTATTGAATATTGTGCCTGCGCCGGAAACTCTGGCAGTAGATGTAATTGAACAAGTGGAAATTGCTGCCAAGTATCAAGGTTATATTGATAGGCAGAATGAAGAAATAGCCCGCCAGAAAAATAGTGAGCATATTAAGCTGGGAGATATCATTGATTATAATGACGTGCATGGCTTAAGTAATGAGGCGCGCCAAAAACTGCTCATGCAACAACCTGAAACGATAGGCCAGGCAAGCCGCATCCAGGGTATCACGCCAGCTACAATCTCTTTATTACTGGTATACCTGAAGCGCAAGCATAAAAAACAGCATCAGTCTGGCGATATCGCAGCAGCATGACGGCTTATGCATCACAATTAGCTGCCGGGGTTGAGGCACTGGGCTTGGCATCTGTCGTCTCTGAAGAGATGCAGGAAAAATGCCTGGCGTATATTGCGCTGCTGCAAAAGTGGAACAAGGTATATAACCTGACTGCTGTGCGCGATCCGCAGGAAATGGTGAGCCTGCATATACTGGATAGTTTGAGCGTGCTGCCGCATATACAGTCCGGCCGTTTGCTGGATGTGGGTAGTGGTGGCGGCTTGCCGGGGTTGATCATCGCGATTACTCGCCCCGATGTACAGATTACTACTATAGATACCGTGCAGAAAAAAGCCATCTTTATGCGCCAGGTGAAAGCGGAATTGGGCCTGGCGAATGTAGAGGTGGTGCACGGGCGTGTCGAAACCTACCAGCCGCCTTTGCCTTTTGACCAGGTCATATCCCGGGCTTTTTCAGATATCGCTTTATTCAGGCGTCTGACCCTGCACCTGATTGCTCCACATGGGCGCTGGCTGGCTATGAAAGGTGTGGTACCTGACGATGAACTCCAGCTCGCCAGTGTCATTCCATCAGAAATTATTCGTTTGCAGGTCCCAACCCTGCGAGCGGAAAGACATTTAATTGTGTTTGAGAATTCATAATGAAAATAATCGCGATCACCAACCAAAAAGGCGGCGTGGGTAAAACCACTACTTGTGTAAATCTGGCTGCCAGCCTGGCCGAGCAGGGAAAAAAAGTATTGTTGGTCGATCTGGATCCGCAGGGTAATGCCAGCACCGGTAGCGGCATAGACAAAACACATTTGAAAGATAGTATCTATCAGGTCCTGATTGGTAATAAAACTTTGCAGGAAGTGATTCTGCATGCAGAGGCGGCAAAATTTGATGTGGCACCCTCCAATCGTGACCTGGCCGGCGCCGAAGTTGAGCTGGTCAATGAAATGGCGCGTGAGACACGCTTGAAAAACGCCCTGCTAAAACTGGGTGATACCTATGATTATGCCTTGCTGGACTGCCCGCCTTCCCTGAATCTGGTGACGGTAAATGCCTTGACGGCTGCGGATTCGGTGATGATTCCCATGCAATGTGAGTACTATGCACTGGAAGGATTGTCAGACCTGGTCAATACCATCAAGAAAGTGCGCGCTCACTTAAATCCGATTTTAGAAATCGAAGGCCTGTTACGCACCATGTTTGATAACCGCAATATGCTGGCACAACAGGTGTCGGCGCAACTTGTCAGTCATTTCGGCAAAAAAGTCTACCAAACGATTATTCCACGCAATGTACGCCTCGCAGAGGCGCCGAGTTATGGCATGCCGGTGCTACTGTATGACCGCGCTTCCAAAGGCGCACAGGCGTACCTGGAACTGGCGCAAGAGCTGATCCAGAAGAATTAATTTTTCACTTAAACTTTTCACAGACATTCAACACAAGGAATCAGCAGTATGGTTAAGCACAAAGGACTCGGACGCGGACTTGATGCATTGTTATCCGGTGATGTAGAAACCATCGCTCAATCAGACACATTGCGTACGCTGCATGTCAGCCAGCTCCAGCCAGGCAAGTATCAGCCACGTTCGTATATGAATGAAGAGGCCTTGCAAACACTGGCCGATTCCATACGCACACAAGGCATCATGCAGCCTATCCTGGTGCGTGAGATTGCGGAAGAAAAGTTTGAAATCATTGCCGGGGAACGCCGCTGGCGCGCGTCGCAAAAAGCTGGCCTGACGGAAGTGCCGGTACTGGTGCGCGACATCGCCGATGAAGCTGCGCTGGCGATGGCTCTGATTGAAAACATCCAGCGCGAAAACCTGAATCCACTGGAAGAGGCAATGGGTATCAAGCGGCTGATCGATGAGTTTGACATGACGCATGAAAAAGCAGCGGAAGCTGTTGGCCGTTCGCGGGTGGCGGTATCCAACTTGCTACGCCTGCTAACGCTGACACCGATGGTGCAGGATATGCTGCTGGATAACCAGATTGATATGGGGCATGCACGTGCGCTGGTAGGTGTTGAACCGGCGCAGCAGATCCTGCTAGCCAACAAGGTAGTGCAGGATGGCCTGTCCGTGCGTGAGGTAGAGCGTTTAATGCAACAGGCACCGGGCGGTAAAAAGAAAGCCAAAGAAAGTGAACAGCCGGATATCGCTTCACTGCAAACCCAATTAAGCGAGCAATTGGGCGCAGGCGTCAATATCAGTGCTAAAACCAACGGTTCCGGTGTGTTGAAACTGAGCTATGCAAATTTAGACCAGCTGGATGATTGGATAGCAAAACTCACGGGCAATTAAGCAAAAGTTCAGGCAAAAGGCAAAAATTTGGACTGGTTGGGGATTTTTCCAGCACATTCAGGCAGTTATGTCTGTTGAAAGCTTGACTTCACACGGTGAATAATTCAAAATCTCGCGTCTTTGTAGCAATTTGCCTTGATTTTTTGCAGTTAAACCCCATGACCACACCGGAAACCAGCCTCTCCGACGCACAAATGTATCGCAACATGCTACGTTGGCAAGTGATGGCAACGGCTGTTGTAACGATCGCAGCGGCTTTAATCTCCGGATTTCCCGCAGGTATTTCAGCATTGTTTGGTGGAGCGGCGGTAATAGTGGGCGCCTGGTTTGCCGCAAAAATCGCAGCAAAAAGCCAGTCTAAAAAGCAAGCAACAGACGTACTGTTGAATTTGCTCAAGGCTGAAGCAGTAAAAATTCTGATTATCGCGATTATCTTATTGGCGGTATTCAAGTTGTATCAATCGTTGGTGCCGTTTGCACTGATTGCCGGTCTGGCAGCCGCTGCCCTCTTCTCGGGTGCTGCCTTGGCAAAATCGCAAACCCCTGTGTAGACACGTTTATTTAAAATAGTTTGAGATTATGACAACCGAACACACACAACAAGCAGAACACGCGTTGACTCCTTCCAGCTACATTCAGCATCATCTGGGTTTTAACGCCCAATCCGTAGGTGATACCAGTTTCTGGACATTGCATGTGGATACATTGGCGATGTCAGTGATCCTGGGTTTTGTCGTGATGGGTCTGGTCTGGTGGGTGGCACGCGGTGCAACGTCTGGCGTGCCAAGCAAGCGTCAGGCCTTTGTAGAATTGGTGTTTGGTTTTATTGATGACCAGGTAAAGAATATTTTCCACGGTGACAGACATAGTTTTATCGCGCCAACAGCATTGACAGTTTTCCTGTGGGTGTTTGCCATGAACGCCATGGATTTCCTGCCGGTCGATATTTTTGCAAAAGGCATTCATGCGCTGGGCTTTGATCACTGGCGCGCAGTCCCAACTTCCGATATCAACACTACCTTTGCATTGGCACTGGCAGTCTGGTTCCTGATGATTTTCTTCTCGATTAAAGCCAAAGGCCTGGGTGGCTGGATCCATGAATTGTTCTGTGCCCCATTCGGCTCTGCTAAATTCTTCAAACCAAAAAGCTTTCTTGGCTTTATTGGTCTGGTTTTAAGCCCACTACTGTTTGTTGCAAACTTCGCTTTTAACCTCATCGAATACGTTTCAAAACCACTTTCCCATTCCTTGCGTCTGTTCGGCAACATGTATGCCGGTGAAGTGATTTTCCTTTTGTTGGGTCTGTGGGCAGCGACAGGTTTGACCGGAACAATCGCAGGAGCAGTGCTGGGTGCGGGCTGGTCTATCTTCCACATCCTGATTGTGGCCTTGCAAGCGTTTATTTTCATGATGCTGACTGTGGTCTACCTGGCCATGGCGCATGAATCGCACTAGTTTTTAAAGTTGATTGGTTTTAATTTTTAAGTTTGTAGTTGTTTTTATTTCTTTACATAAGAGAGGGTAATACATAATGGAAGCTTTAGCATTGATTCAGGCCTACACAGGCATTGGTATCGGTTTGATCATCGGTTTGGGTGCTGCAGGTGCCTGTATCGGTATTGGTATTATGTGTGCAAGTTTCCTTGAAGGTGCTGCACGTCAACCAGAAATGATCCCAGCATTGCAAGGTAAAGTATTCCTGCTGTTGGGTTTGATCGACGCGTCCTTCATTATCGGTGTTGGTTTGGCCATGATGTTTGCATTCGCAAACCCATTGTTGAGCGTTGTTGCACAGTAATTAACGCCAGGTAGGGTTTAAGTAGTGACTTAAACCTTTCAACAACCCTGTAAGATGGATCAAAAATGAATATTAATTTCACACTCATCGCGCAAGCTATCGCATTTGCAGTGTTGATTTGGTTCACAGTGAAATTCGTTTGGCCACCGCTGTTAAAAGCGATTGAAACACGCCAAAAGGAGATCGCAGATGGTTTGGCGGCTGCACAAGAAGGTAGAAGTGCCTTGGAAGTAGCGGCTAAAAAATCTGATGCGACACTGAATGAAGCAAAACAAAAAGCAAGTGAGATCATTGGGCAAGCTGAAAAACGCGCTGCACAACTCATCGATGAAGCCAAGGTAAATGCCAAAGCTGAAGGTGATCGCATCATTGCTGGTGCCAAAGCCAAGATTGATCAGGAAGTGAACCGCGCAAAAGAAGGCCTGCGCGCTCAAGTTTCTACATTGGCTGTGGCCGGTGCTGAAAAAATCCTGCGCAAAGAGATCGACGCCAAAGCACATAGCGAAATGCTGACTAAACTTGCTGCGGAACTATAAGGATAATACATGGCTGAACTCTCAACCATTGCACGACCTTATGCTGTTGCCGCCTACAAGTTAGGCAAAGAAAAAAAGGCACTGGCAAAATGGTCTGAAATGTTGGCATTTGCTGCAGCTGTTGCTGCAGATGCGCAAATGAAAACTTTGATTGATAACCCCAAACTGGATGCAGCAAATATTGAAGCGGCATTCCTCAAGGTAAGTGGCGACAATCTTAATGATCATGGGCAAAACTTAATCAAGGTTCTGGTTGAGTATGGCCGTTTATCCTTATTGCCTGCCATTGCTGAAGCTTTTGAGGCTTTGAAGGCGCAAGATGAAGGCACGATGGACGCTCAAATCATTGCGGCTGCAAAACTGACAGCTGCACAGACTAAAGATTTGATCAAGCGTCTGGAAGCCAAGTTCGGCAAGAAAATTGAAGCAAGCGTTTCTGTAGATCCGGAAATCATCGGTGGCATCAAAATTATTGTTGGCGACACCGTCATCGACGCGTCTGTCCAAGGTCAGTTACAAAATTTAGCCTATACGCTCACAGCATAAGGCATAGGAGATTTAAATGCAGTTATCTACATCAGAGATTAGCGAGCTCATTAAGAGCCGTTTGGAAAACTTCTCTACTACCGCTGAAGCACGTACCCAGGGTACCGTGATTTCTGTGACGGATGGCATTGTGCGTATTCACGGTCTGTCTAATGTCATGGCTGGCGAGATGATTGAGTTTCCAGGCAACACATTTGGTCTGGCATTGAACCTGGAGCGTGACTCCGTAGGTGCCGTGGTACTGGGTGATTACGAGCACATCACCGAAGGTGACGTATGTAAATGTACCGGCCGTATTCTGGAAGTGCCGGTAGGCCCGGAACTGATTGGCCGTGTTGTGAACGCACTGGGTCAGCCTATTGATGGCAAAGGCCCGGTTAAAACCAAGTTGACCGACAAGATTGAAAAAATTGCACCAGGCGTGATTGCACGTAAGTCTGTATCACAACCAGTACAAACCGGTTTGAAGTCTATTGATTCCATGGTGCCGGTAGGCCGTGGTCAGCGTGAGTTGATCATTGGTGACCGTCAGACAGGTAAAACAGCTGTTGCAGTTGATGCAATCATCAACCAGAAGGGTCAGAACATGACCTGTATCTACGTAGCGATTGGTCAGAAAGCCTCTACCATTGCTAACGTGGTACGTAAACTGGAAGAGCACGGTGCGATGGCTTACACCATTATCGTGGCTGCTTCTGCTTCAGACTCTGCTGCACTGCAATTCTTGGCACCATATGCCGGTTGTACCATGGGCGAGTACTTCCGTGACCGCGGTGAAGATGCATTGATCGTTTACGATGATTTGTCCAAACAAGCGGTTGCTTACCGTCAAATCTCCCTGTTGCTGCGCCGCCCACCAGGCCGCGAAGCTTACCCTGGTGACGTGTTCTACATCCACTCACGTTTGCTGGAGCGTGCAGCGCGCGTAAATGAAGAGTACGTAGAAAAATTCACAGAAGGCAAAGTTAAAGGTAAAACAGGTTCTCTGACTGCATTGCCAGTGATCGAAACCCAGGCCGGTGACGTTTCAGCGTTCGTGCCAACCAACGTGATTTCAATTACCGATGGCCAGATCTTCCTGGAAACAGACTTGTTCAACGCAGGTGTGCGTCCAGCGATCAACGCCGGTATTTCCGTTTCACGCGTAGGTGGTGCTGCACAAACCAAGATCATCAAAAAACTGGGCGGTGGTGTACGTCTGGCTTTGGCGCAATATCGTGAACTGGCTGCATTTGCGCAGTTCGCTTCCGATCTGGACGAGGCAACCCGTAAACAGCTGGACCGCGGTCGTATGTTTACCGAGTTGATGAAACAGGCGCAATACTCACCATTGAGCGTAGCAACAATGGGTGTGAGCCTGTTTGCAGCAAACAAAGGATATTTTGACGACGTACCAACCAATAAAGTGCTGGCATTTGAAAACGCATTGCATGGTTTCTTGAACTCCAAGTACAAGAACATCATGGACGCGATTGATTCCAGCAAAGATCTGAGTGGTGATAACGAGAAAGCACTGGAAGCTGCGATTCAAGATTTCAAAGCAACCAACGCTTATTAATCTCTGACACTTCGACTTAGGAACCTAATATGGCAGGTAGTAAAGAGATCAGAACCAAGATCAAGAGTGTAGAAAATACACGCAAGATCACCAAGGCGATGGAGATGGTGGCCGCTTCTAAAATGCGTAAAGCGCAGGAGAGAATGCGTGCTTCCCGCCCTTATGCGGATAAAATCCGTAATGTGGCGGCTCACCTTTCCTTTGCACAAGCTGAGTACAGGCATCCGTTTCTGATCAAACGTGATGTGGTGAAAAATATCGGTCTGATTGTGGTCAGTTCAGACAAAGGCCTGTGCGGTGGTTTGAATACCAACGTATTGCGTTTGTCCCTGAACCAGATGAAAGCCTGGGAAGCTGAAGGCAAAGGCATCAGTGTTAGCGCGATCGGTAACAAAGGCTATGGTTTCATGAACCGTATCGGCGCTCAGGTTAAATCGCATATCACAGGCCTGGGCGATACACCGCACCTGGAAAAACTGATCGGCAGCATCAAAGTGATGCTGGATGCTTATATCGCCGGTGAAATTGATCAGCTATACATCTGCTATACCAAGTTCATTAATACCATGAAGCAAGAGCCGACCATGCAGCAGCTGCTACCGTTGTCTGGTGAGCAACTGGGCAGCCCGAACGGCCATTGGGATTACATTTATGAGCCGGAAGCTAAACCAGTGGTGGATGAGCTGATGACGCGTTACATCGAGTCACTGATTTACAACGCAGTGG
>DATHWT010000112.1:0-5246 GCA_035460345.1 Methylophilus sp.
ACTGGTGTCACCGATCACCGGGTTTGTGTCTACTTCGGCCGTTACGCCGGGCGCGCTGGTGACAGCCAATCAGGAAACAGCACTGACCACCGTACAGCAACTGGACCCGATTTATGTCGATGTGATCCAGTCCAGCAGTGATTTATTGAAACTCAAGCGCGATATCGCAGCCGGAAAGCTGACTGGCAATGCGCAAAAAGAAGTGGCCGTGCGGGTAGTACTGGAAGACGGCTCGACCTACGCGCATGCCGGTAAACTCAAATTCAGCGGGGTGAGTGTGAATACCACGTCGGGCGCGGTGACGTTGCGGGCGGTGGTGCCTAACCCTGAAGGTATTTTACTGCCTGGCATGTATGTACACGCGCTGATCGACGTAGCGCAGGACACGGCAGCCATCCTGGTCCCGCAACGGGCAGTGACACGCAACACGCGCGGTGAGCCTACGGTATTGGTGGTCGATAGCGAGCAAAAAGTACAGCAGAAAACCATAGAAACCAGTGGTACCCAGGGCGAGGAATGGCGTGTGACCAAAGGCCTGCAAGCCGGTGAGCGCGTGATCATGGATGGCGTGCAAAATATATCCATGGGTAGTGTAGTCAAGGCGGTACCTTTCACCTCGCCAGCAGCAACACCTGCCGCAGCCACATCTTCAGCAGCAGCGAAGACCCAGCCGCGTTAAGAGACTCCACAACACCCATTTACTGCGTGCTTACTTCACACTAAAAGACTTTACACATGGCTGCATTTTTTATTCAACGTCCGATCTTTGCCTGGGTGATTGCGATTGTCATCATGCTGGCAGGCATTGGCGCGATCGAATGGCTGCCACTGGAGCAGTACCCGGATATTGCGCCGCCACGGGTATCGATTAACGCGACTTACACCGGCGCCGCTGCCGACACGATTGAGAATTCAGTCACCCAAGTGATAGAGCAATACATGAAGGGGATTGATAACCTGACCTATATGTCAGCCAGCAGCACGTCTTCCGGCACTGCCAGCATCAGCCTGACCTTTGATGCAGGGACTAACCCCGATGTAGCGCAGATGCAGGTGCAGAACAAACTGCAGCAGGCCATGCCACGACTGCCGCAGATCGTACAAAGCCAGGGCGTGACAGTCGCCAAGACCGGCATAGACTTCCTGATGATGATTTCATTGATGTCTGACAGCCCGACGGTGCGGGCGATTGATATCGGCGACTATATCTCCAGCAACCTGATAGACCAGATCAGCCGCCTGGATGGCGTGGGCGATGTACAGGCCCTCAGTTCAGGCTACGCCATGCGGATCTGGCTGGATCCGGCCAAGCTGCAAAAATTCAACCTGATCCCTGCTGATGTTTCAGCTGCCTTACAGGCGCAAAATACCGAAGTGTCCTCTGGCCAGTTGGGCGCGTTACCTGCAGTCAAAGGTCAGGAGCTGAATGCGCCTATTACTGCACGCAGCAAATTGCAGACGGTAGACCAATTCAAACAGATCATTGTAAAGTCAGGCGCAGACGGCTTTCTGGTACATTTATCTGATGTCGCCAGAGTGGAACTGGGAGCTGAAAGCTACACGCCGGTAGCAAACCTGAATGGCAAAACTTCGGCAGCTTTTGGGGTCAAGCTGGCTTCCGGCGCCAATGCCCTAGCGACTGCACAGGCGGTGAAAGACAAACTGGCTGCGCTGGAACCCTTCTTTCCGCCCGAGTTAAAACTCAGTGTACACATTCCGTATGACACCACCCCGTTTGTACGCCTTTCGATCAAGGAAGTAGTCAAGTCGCTGATCGAGGCGATCCTGCTGGTGGTGATCATCATGTATGTCTTCCTGCAAAACCTGCGGGCCACGCTGATCCCGGCGATTGCGGTTCCCGTCGTATTGCTGGGGACCTTTGGCGTGCTGGCTGCCTTTGGTTTCTCTATCAACACCCTGACCATGTTTGGCCTGGTGCTGGCGATCGGCTTGCTGGTCGATGATGCGATTGTGGTGGTAGAAAACGTTGAACGCGTGATGCGTGAAGAAGGCCTGGGACCTAAGGAAGCCACGCAGAAATCCATGCGTGAAATCACCAGTGCCCTGGTCGGTATCTCGCTGGTCCTGTCTGCGGTATTTATTCCCATGGCGTTCTTTGGCGGGGCCACCGGTGTGATTTACCGCCAGTTCTCCATCACCATCGTCTCTGCCATGTTGTTGTCTGTGGTCGTTGCGCTGACCCTCACCCCCGCGCTGTGCGCCACCATCCTGAAACCGTCGCATCAAGGCCATGCGGCTACCGGCGGTCTTTTCGGGTGGTTTTTCCGCTGGTTTAATCCTGCATTCCAGAAATTTGCAGACGGCTACCAGGCCATAGTCGAAAAAATCCTCAACAGGAAAATATTCACTATGGTGATCTATGTCGGGATACTCGCTGTGCTGACGGTATTATTTATGCGCTTGCCAAGTTCTTTCCTGCCCACCGAGGATCAGGGCGTGCTGATGGCACAGATCCAATTACCGGTAGGCGCCACCGATGTCAGGATGCAGCGCGTACTCCGGCAGATCGAACACCACCTGGACAGCCAGTCAGAAGTGATTGATGAATATTTAACCATCGCCGGCCTCGGTCAGGGCGGCGGTGGCAGCCAGAATACCGGGCGGGCCTTTATCCGCCTCAAAGACTGGTCATTGCGTGGCGAAGGCCAGGATGCAGCCTCACTGGCTGACCAGATGACAAAAGCATTTTCTAAGATCCGCGATGCCAAATTGTTCGTCAACCAGCCGGCTCCCGTGCGTGGGCTTGGGCAAGGTTCAGGCTTTACGCTTGAGTTGAAAGATGTCGGTGGCTTGGGCCATCAGGGCTTGATGGCAGCCAGAAACCGCTTCGTTGAACTGGCGTCACAAAACCCCAAACTGAACCGCGTACGCCCCAGTGGGCTGGATGATACGCCAATGTTCCGGTTGAATATCGATGACCAGAAAACCGGCATTTATAACCTGACCACGGCTAACATCAACACGACACTGTCTATCGCCATGGGCGGCACCTATGTGAATGACTTTATTAACAAGGGCCGCGTGAAGAAAGTCTACCTGCAAGGCGATGCGCCCTACCGCATGCAGCCTGAAGATATCGATCGCTGGTATGTGCGCAACACCACTAACGACATGGTGCCTTTCTCGTCCTTCTCCAGTACCAAGTGGGTGACGGGTTCGCCGTTGCTGGAACGCTTTAACGGTATTTCTGCGATGGAAATTGTCGGTGAAGCCGCCAAGGGCGTCAGCACCGGGGAAGCCATGCGCATTGCTGAAGAAATCATTAAACAGTTACCGTCTGGCATAGGTTACGAGTGGAGTGCGCAGTCCTACCAGGAAAGGTTATCCGGCTCGCAGGCGCCATTGCTGTATGCCGTCTCGGTGGTTTTCGTGTTTTTGTGCCTGGCCGCTTTATACGAAAGCTGGGCGGTGCCCTTCTCGGTGATACTGGTAGTGCCACTAGGCATTCTGGGCGCGGTGCTGGCAACCAGTTTGCGAGGCATGACCGCAGACGTTTATTTCCAGGTGGGCTTACTCACCACCATAGGCCTCGCCGCCAAGAATGCCATCCTGATTGTGGAATTTGCCAAGCATCTGCAAGAACAAGGCAAGCCCCTGCTGGAAGCAACGCTGCAAGCAGTGCAATTGCGGCTGCGTCCTATCCTGATGACTTCGCTCGCCTTTATCTTTGGCGTGATCCCGCTTGCATTCAGCCATGGCGCTGGTGCGGTCAGTCGCCAGGCGATTGGCACCGGCGTACTCGGCGGCATGCTGACGGCGACTTTCCTCGGCGTATTCTTTGTGCCCTTATTTTATGTGCTGATCCGCTCGTTGTTTCCTTACCAGGCCGAGCCCGGACACACGAAAGTTGCCAAATGACCAAGCCTGAACTGAATTTTATGCTGCTTGCAAAACACCTGGTACTGGTCGCTGGCTCGCTGGCGCTGACCGCCTGCATCAACCTGGCGCCTTTTTTCAGCCCGCCTGAAGCACCGGTGCCTGCCACGCTAGGCACTGTCACTACTGACCAGAAACCACTCACTGAAGTCAGCTGGCAATCTTTTATTACCGACAAACGCTTGCAGCAGGTCGTTGATATTTCCCTCAAGAACAATCGTGACTTGCAGGTGGCTAGCTTAAACATTGAAAAAGCCAGGGCGCAGTACCAGGTGCAACGCGCGGATTTATTTCCTACCGTGGCCGCCACCTTGTCTGAAACCGCCTCTAAAGGCATGTCCAACGTCGGCAACAATGGCAATGTGTCCGCCGGTACCGTAGCTGCGAGCAATAACAGCAGCGGCAATGTTTCGCATGTTTACCGCGCCACGGTTGGCTTCAGTGCGTATGAACTGGACCTGTTTGGGCGTATCCGCAATTTAAATGCGCAGGCCTTGCAGACTTTTTACTCACAGGAAGAAAACCGCAAAAGCACGCAGATCAGCCTGGTGGCTGAAGTCGCTACTGCATGGCTGACCCTGGCGGCGGATAAAAAACGGCTGGACATTGCCCAGCAGACATTGAAAAGCCAGCAGGACACTTTTACCATCAACCAGAAAATGTTTGACCTCGGGGTCGCCAATGCCCTGACCTTGAAACAATTACAAACCAGCGTCGACAATGCGCGGGTTGCCGTGGCTACCTATAACATCCAGATCAAGCAGGATATCAACGCGCTCAACCTGCTGGCTGGCAGTATCGTACCGGTGGCCTGGTTGCCGGATAGTTCCCTTTCCAGCGTGGCACTTGCCACACCGTTACCACGCGGGATTAGCTCTAAAACCTTGCAGCAGCGGCCGGATGTGCGTGCCGCCGAGCATTTGCTTGAAGGCGCCAATGCCAATATCGGTGCCTTGCGTGCTGCCTTCTTCCCCACCATCAGCATGACCACCACCATAGGCACTGCCAGTACCGAGCTGGATGGTTTGTTCGGTACCGGCTCCCGCATCTGGACTTTTGTGCCGCAGATCAGCCTGCCTATTTTCAATGCCGGACGCAACCGCTCCAACCTGACTATCGGCGAAAAAAACCAGCAAATCCTGCTGGCGCAATATGAAAAAACCGTGCAAACCGCATTCAGAGAAGTCGCAGATGTACTGGCGCAACGCGAGGGTTTGCAGGCGCAATTGGAAGCACAGCAGTCATTAAACGGTGCCGCCGCTGAAGCGTTTAAACTGGCCGATGCCCGCTTTAAAAATGGCGTGGATAGCTACCTGGTTGTTCTCGATGCACAAAGAACGCTTTATACT
>DATHWT010000113.1:0-15506 GCA_035460345.1 Methylophilus sp.
GGCGGTGAAGGCAGAGGCGAGCGCCGTGGTAAACGCCCAGGTGGCGGCAACATGGGTAAAGTCTATGTCTTAAGGGAAGGCAAGCCGACCATGGTCAGAGTGCGCGTCGGCATCACCGATGGCCGCTCAACAGAGATTCATAGCCGTGACCTGGCAGAGGGCGACAAGATCATTGTCAGCGAATTGCAGCCTGATAACCAGCAGAAACCGGGCGGAAATAACAGTAATGCCCGCGGACCCAGAATGTTCTAACCGGGTAATCAGATGAGTCAAAAAAATGTGATTGAGGTCAGCCATCTGTATAAGGAATACCAGACGGCTGCCGGACCATTTCCGGTGCTGAAAGATGTGAATTTGCACATCGCCGAAGGCGACTATGTCGCCATCATGGGGCCATCCGGCTCTGGAAAATCTACCTTCATGAATATACTTGGCTGCCTGGATAAACCAACGTCGGGCAACTATGTGCTGGATGGGCATGCGGTGGCAACCATGGAAGCCAATGCAGTGGCCGGTGTGCGCAACCAGACCATAGGCTTTGTGTTCCAGGGCTTTAACCTGCTGGCGCGTTCAAGTCTGCTGGATAACGTCGGCCTGCCGCTGGTATATTCAGGCATAGAAAAAGCCGAGCGGCAGGCACGAGCCAAAGTGCTGCTGGAAAAGGTCGGGCTGGGCAAGCATATCCATTCGCGTCCGAACCAGATTTCTGGCGGTCAACAGCAACGGGTGGCTATTGCACGAGCGCTGGTCAATACGCCTAGCCTTATCCTTGCCGATGAGCCGACCGGCAATCTGGATAGTGTCACCAGTGAAGAGATCATGGCATTGTTCGGGCAGTTGAATAAAGAAGGCATTACCATTGTACTGGTCACGCATGAAAACGATATTGCCGAACATGCCAAACGGCAGGTGCGTTTTCTGGATGGCGAAATCGTGCAGGATACAGTCACAGATTCCAGGCAAGTTGGTGAGGGCGCCAGTGAGCAACCTGAATAAATACAGTGTCATGGATTTTGCCTGGCCACAACTGATGATTCAAATGAACAATTTAAAGCTTAACTCTTATCCAGCCGGCAGCTTCAGTGTGATGCAAAGAAGGCAGCATGTTTAGCGCCATGTTAGGGGAAGCATGGCATGCCATGGGCGCTAACCGTCTGCGCACCTTCTTGACCATGCTGGGGATGGTCATAGGCGTAGGTGCGGTTGTCTTGATGATGGCGATCGGACAAGGGGCGGAGGCCTCTGTCAAACGGTCCATCAATGCCATGGGCAGTAACCTGTTTGTGGTGCTTTCAGGCCCTCCCCGCATGGGCGGAGTACGTTCTGCTACCGGCAATGCACCGTCATTGAATGTCAAAGATGCCAATGCGCTCGCCGAACTCAGTGATGTGGCGGGTGTTGCCCCGGTCACCATGGGCAAGTCGCAAATCGTCTATGCCAGCAATAACTGGAATACCGATATTATCGGCACCACGCCCAGCTACTTTGATGTACGTTCGTGGAACATGGCTGCCGGCTATGCTTTTTCTGATTCGGATGTCCGGTCCGCAACCCGCGTGGCCCTGATAGGCCAAACGGTAGTGCAGAATATTTTTGGAGATGATATTGACCCTGTCGGCCAGACTATTCGTATCAACCAGCGGCCTTTTGTCGTATTGGGTGTCCTGGCAAGTAAAGGCCAAACGCTGGATGGCCGTGACCAGGATGACACCATTATCGTGCCATTGACCACTGCACAACGTAAATTATTTGGTAACCAGCTGCCTGGTAGCGTGCGCCAGATTATTGTGCAAGCCAGTTCAGATAGAGTCATGGGCATGGTTGAAGAATCCATGAACAGCCTGCTGAATCAGCGGCACAACATCCGTGAAGGGGCAGACAGTGATTTCTCTGTGCGCAACCTGACCGCCATTGCTAATTCCGCTGCTGAAACCGCGCGTACCATGTCGCTGCTTTTAGGCGCGATTGCTTCAGTGTCATTGCTGGTGGGCGGCATCGGCATTATGAATATCATGCTGGTGTCTGTGACTGAGCGTACGCGCGAGATAGGCATACGCATGGCGATTGGCGCCCGTGAACGCGACATCTTGCTGCAGTTCCTGCTGGAAGCAGTGATGATTTCTATCGTAGGTTGCCTGATCGGAATAGTGATTGGCGTTGGCGGTGCAGTGTTAGTAAGCCTGCTTACCCAGGCTGAAGTCATTGTGTCCAGTGATTCGGTGTTAATCGCCTTCAGTGTGGCTGCCACCATTGGTATTTTCTTCGGCTTTTATCCTGCAAGAAAAGCTGCTAAATTGAACCCGATAGAAGCATTGCGCTATCAGTAAATACTTCCGGCCTTACAAGTCGGGGCTGGGAAATTAATCCATTTCAATCGGTGGCGCGACTTTTAAAACCTCCGCAACTGTGGTCATGCCAGCGGCAACCTTTTCAGCGCCGTTCAACATTAATGGCTGCAACCCGGCCTGTGTCGCCGCTTGACGCAGTTGTAATAAATCAGTCTCTGGTGTGATCAGTTTGCGGATGGCTGGCGTGAGCGTGAGCATTTCATAAATGCCGGTGCGCCCGCGATAGCCGGTGTGACGACATTCCTGGCAGCCGACCGCTTTCATTACCTTATTTGGCTTGGCTGCTTTAAACGGGCGCGTGATGCTGGCCCATTCGGCACTAGAAATCTCGCCTTCGGTTTTGCAATGCGGACACAACGTACGTACCAGGCGTTGCGCCATAATGCCGAGCACGCTGGAGTGTATCAGGTAGGCAGGCACGCCCAGGTCAAGCAAGCGCGTGATGGCAGAAGGCGCGTCATTAGTGTGTAAGGTTGAAAGTACCAGGTGCCCGGTCAGTGCCGCCTGAATCGCCATATCTGCTGTTTGCTGGTCGCGAATTTCGCCGACCATGATAATGTCCGGGTCCTGGCGCATCAGCGTGCGTATGCCTTCGGCAAAACCCAGTCCTATATTTTGAGTCACCTGCATCTGGTTGAATGCGGGTTCTATCATCTCAATCGGGTCTTCCACCGTGCAGACATTCACCTCATCTGTCGCCAGTTGCTTGAGTGTGGTGTACAGCGTGGTTGTTTTGCCCGAGCCGGTCGGACCCGTGACCAAAATAATTCCATTGGGATGACTCGTCCATTGCGCCCATTGTTCACCCTGACGTTTGGAGAATCCCAGCATCTGGAAATCCTGTACCAGCACATCCGGTTTGAAAATCCGCATGACCATTTTTTCGCCAAAAGCGGTAGGCATAGTCGATAAACGTAATTCAATTTCCTTGCCGTCGCTGTCCACGGTTTTAACGCGGCCATCCTGGGGGCGGCGTTTTTCTACCATATCCATACGTCCCAGCAGTTTAATGCGGCTGGTAATCGCGTTCATGATATTGCTGGGCAATTGGTAAACCTGGTGCAATACGCCGTCGATACGTAAACGCATCAAGCCTAGATTTCGGCGCGGTTCAAGATGGATGTCACTGGCGCGTTGTTCAAACGCATATTTAAATAACCAGTCAACGATATTCACTACATGCTGTTCATTGGCATCCAGCTGGCGGTCTTTGCCTAGCTCTATCAGTTGCTCAAAATTCTGTACGCCGACAATCTGGCCAGCTTTAGCAACATTGGCCGACTGGATGGCGGAAGACAACTTGTATAGTTCAGGCAAGTATCTTTGCAAATCCAGTGGATTGACCATGACCACTTCAATCCGCAAATTGTGTATACGCTCCAGATCAAACACCCAATTCTGATTAAAAGGATCGGCAGTCGCAATTTTAGCGACTCCGTCCTTGACCGAAATCGGCATGATGCGCAAACGCTCGGCGTAAGCCTGAGACACGATTTGGGTGGCTGAACTAAAGTCGAGTTTCAGGGGATCTATCTGATAGAAAGGTACTTTAGCCTTGTAAGCGACATAGCGGCTGAGGTTATCCACAGTGAGTATTTGTGCGGGCTCACGCTGGTCTTGCCACTTTTGCTCTGCAACGACAACAATCGGGTGGGTCTTGGAGCTATCGCGCTTGCGGTCTTGATGCAGTTTTTCTGCCATCACCTTCTCGATGCGTCCATCTGAGACCAGCATGCGCAGCAAATCACCCAGACGCAGACTTTCTAGGGATTTAGGTAGTGAAAATGGGGCTGGAGTATTCATGACACGTCTAGGCTTAAGTATTAGCCTATTGTGCAAAAAGCATGCCACTGAAATATGGCAAGAATGGTCACTTTTCTTGCCTGACTCAAAGCTGCATCTGAATACGCATACTTAAATCAATCGCCTGAATATGCTTAGTCAAGGCACCAATCGAAATGCGGTCTACGCCGGTTTCAGCAATCGTCCTAACGGTTGTTAAATCCACATTTCCGGAAGCTTCAAGCAAAGCACGTTTCTGGTTGACTGTCACTGCCTGACGCAAATCTTGCAGCGTAAAATTATCCAGAAGAATACTTTTCGCTCCTGCATCCAGCGCCTGCTGCAATTCATCGAGTGTCTCGACTTCGATCTGGATATTCCCGGTCTCGCGCATGGCAAATGCGGCTTTCAGTACAGCGGCGATAGAACCGGCAGCGGCAATATGGTTCTCCTTGATTAAAATGCCGTCGTAGAGCGCCAGTCGCTGGTTGGCACCGCCACCTGTGAGCACTGCATATTTTTGCGCCAGCCGCAGGCCGGGCAAGGTCTTGCGCGTATCTAATACCTTGGCAGGCAAGTCCGCAATGACATCCGCATATCGCCGGGTGTGGCTAGCAACGGCAGATAATGTCTGCAGAAAATTTAACGCCGGACGCTCGGCACTCAGCATGGCGCGTGCATCGCCTTCTATCACTACCAGCGTCTGGTTGGGCTGCACAAGGTCGCCATCCTTAACCTGCCAATCGAAAGTGACTGTAGTGTCCAGCTGTGCAAAGCATTGCGCTACCCAGGCGCATCCGCAAATCACCGCCTGGTCACGGCTGATGATGGTCGCTGAGGCGCGCGTGCCAGCGGGAATCAAGGCTGCGGTAAGATCACCTTTGCCAATGTCTTCCTGCAAAGTCACTTTAACCTGTTCTGCAATCAACACGGCATTCAGGTAAGGTGGCAAAGTTTGGTAGAGCGAAGTTTGTGCCATGAGGATATCTGCATGATTGAAAAATTCTGCATGGGATCATTCTAAGCCCATGCCAAAAGCTATTATAATAAATAGCGACCCGGGACATCAGTTTTTGTGACCGGCTTTTTTTTCTTAAACAGTACCTATTCATTGGCAAACACACTATGCAGCTTTTATATACGGTTAACAGTCCTTATGCACGCAAGGTTCGCATCGTTGCCATTGAAAAACACATTGACCTCACATTAACCAGTGTAGTGCTGGCTGAGCCAGACTGTCCTGTCAGTCAATTCAATCCGCTGGGCAAAGTGCCGGTGCTGGTGCTGGATGATGGCGAAAGCCTGTATGACTCGCGTGTCATCGTGGAGTACCTGGATCACCGTACGCCAGTGGCTCATCTAATCCCGCAGGATCATCTGGCTAAAATCAAAGTCCGGCGCTGGGAGGCACTGGCTGATGGGGTCTGTGATGCAGCGGTTGCCGTGATGCAGGAGCAGCGCAAACCTGAAGCACAGCAAACAAGTGCCTGGATCGAGAAGCAAATGGCTAAAGTAGTCGCTGGCCTGACGTCATTAGATAACGATCTGCTCAAGAAAAAATGGTGTGTGAATGAAACATTCAGCCTAGCCGATATTGCCCTGGGCACCACGCTGGGTTACATTGATTTGCGTTTCAAGAGCACGCAATTGGAGGGCAAATACTGGCAGGAGAAATTTCCCAACCTGGCCAAGCATTATGGCGTATTGGTCAAGCGCCCCAGTTTTAAGCAAACCATGCCGCAGCCGTAATAACACGCTTCTGCGCAATAACGCTCTTTCAATTTAATCTCATCTATTCGTGCAGCTAATACTGCACTGACATTCGCTAAATTGAATGCGTCATTTCAATTTAGTCTCCAAAATCAGTCGCTAGCCCCCATCCACGTTAAATGTTGTAAAAAGTTCCATTGATCACAATAAGTCTTTAATTTGTCATTGATAATACAAATGATAATTGTTATCATTTAATAATACAGAATTCAGTAACGGTCAAAACTTCATGATGGATGCCAGCATGCCAGTAAAAAAAAGATTGCTAGATTTAGTCGATGAGCTAATTGCGCATGATGGTTTTGGCAGCATCAAGGTAGATATTCGTCTTTTAAAACGTGGTCAGAAAGAAGTCATCATCGATTGCGGAAAGCAATATCGATTTGTGGTGGATTTTCAGCCTGCTGGAGAACTGGCTGACAGTAAATAGTTTGCTAGGTATTTGAATTAAATCGGGGATTTCCCCAAAAGTTCCGACGGCATGGGGCCGTGGAAATGTTGAGTTGAGTAGTTCGCCCGCAAGCGCCTTCATGAGGAAGGGTCAACGGCATTATCCATGGCACCTTGTTTCTACTTGGGTTTCTACCTAGGTTTCTACGTGGTATTGCATGCTTATGTTCATAAGCATCATCTCGCCTCTGATTACATACTCAACAAGACATTAAAAGATTCGTTATCTGCAGGGCTCATTGTCCTGCAGCGCAGTATCTGCTGCAAACGAGCATGCCAGCTACCTCTAACTAGGAGAAGGGGGGTAGCCGGTTTAATGGGCTTGTGCCCGTATGACTATGGAGAAGAAGAAATGATGAATCAATTGAATTTTAAACCCCTGACAATCGTTGCATTGACTGCGTTCAGTCTGAATATTGGCTCGGCTTTCGCTGCAACCCCTACTGGTATTCAGGATGCTATTCCAGTAGCTAAATCGCTGAATGGTACTAAAAAGGATGACGGCTGGTATAACCTGAGCGCTTCTTCCAAAAACAAAACAGTGGACGGTCAGTCTGTCACCATCGCTGGTATTCCTGGTGGTGGTTTCCCAGGCATGGCACCACTGCCGAATGTGGTGTCACAGGTTAAATCTGACGCTGACAATTCAGCGACTTTCAGAAAAGTGAACAATGGTGCCTCAGGTGGCGCTTTCCCATCCAGCGATAGCCTTTATGCTGGCTCTTTCAGCGGTGCTTTCAATGTTAACGGTGGCAAGCTGGGTGTGTTTGAAACTGCGCCAGTGGACAATCTGGCCAATGTGGTGTTCCAGGTCGAAATTGGCGGTGCCAATGGTTACGATTTCTACCAGCCTTCTGTGGGCAATACAACCACAATTGGTGGCGCTTCAACGCATGCGGCAGGTGCTTTAGCCTTGACTAATTACTTCCCTACGCTGAACCTGACTTTCAGCAATAACACAACCACGCAGTTGACTGCTAACTGGGCTGAACTGAGCACCAAAGGCGAGAACGGTACAACAAGTGCTGGCGGTACAGAAGAGCCGATCTACATCAACCTGTATGCATTCCAGTGGGACTTAAGTGGCTATAGCAACATTTCATCATTCAATGTGACTTTCGATGTCGTCGCACACAGCCAGACTTACGCTGCACGCCTGACACAGAGCGACACTTTCAATCAAGTGGTCGCGGTACCAGTGCCTGAGCCAGAGTCATATGCCATGATCCTTGCCGGATTAGGCTTGGTTGGTTTGGTAGCTCGCCGTCGCCGTCAGGTTTAAACACTGAAGCCTATGCTGAGCAATAAAGGCCATGTAGTCATTCAAAGCCTTTATCGCTCCAGGCAATCTCGGAAACCCGCCGGGCTCTCTACTAAGTGTTAAAGGTGTTTGTCCATGCTTTCCATGGAAATTGAATACTCAACGGTGTGAGTCCGTGAGGCTTATTTTGAGGTATATGGCGTATCACCTTCAAGAGGAAGGGACTTATACGCCTTAAGAGGAGATTTATAAAATGAAATTATCAGCTTTAGTATTAGCTTTGGCATTCAGCAGCTCAGCTTTTGCGACTACAGAACAATGGAATTCAGCAAAACCGTGGGGTACTGCTAGTACTGCTCAGTATGCGGAATGGAATGTTTTTTCGTATCCTGCTTTCCCATCAACAGTCAAGCAAGATAACACCCCTGATGTAGCCTTGTCTGCAGGAACGACTGCAACATTGAATGAAACAGGTGGTACAAGTTTCATCACTGGTAGTTCAAATATATACAGTTTTAGTGCACCAACCAGTTTCACAGCAACATTGAGCGGAAGCACAACAGGTGTGTTTGATGTGTATTTGCGAGTTGCTGCTTTTGGTGTCATGCCTTCGTTGACGGCAAGTCTGAATGGCGTAAATGCGACTGCTGTTACCCAATTGCAAGGTCAAACTAACAGTTCCTTTGGTATCGTTGATGAAGGAGAGTATTACTGGAAGTGGAGCGATGTGTCGGCTTCTTCCTTGTATACCTTTAAATTCAAGGCGTCCGGTTCCAGTATGAGTCTTGATCAATTGGCTCTAGCAACCGTTGCCAAGGCAGTGACGCCAGTTCCAGAGCCGGAAGCTTACGGCATGATGGCATTAGGTTTAGGCTTAGTGTCGTTGGCATCTCGTCGCGCTCGCAAAAATCAAGCCTAGTACATAGACTGATTTTATCTAACAAAGGGGCTGATTAGCCCCTTTGTCTATCTTAATTTCTTGAAAAAAGATCTCATCATGGAATGCCTAAATATTTGGCGGTGTAATATTAACCATGGCCCGTTATTCATTAGTCGGATAGCACTCTCAATTGTTTTATCCATTACCTTAATGGATCAGATTGCTTATGCTGCAGATAAGGCAAATGAGGTTGACCAGATCAAACCTGAAAGCGTGGAGATCAGTGATGATCAAAGCGAGCCTGCAGTAAAAAATAAAAAAGCAAGTGGCGAAGATGTTGATACCTTGCCTGAAGTTTCTGTGACTGATACTAAAGTCAAAGAAGAGTCCGGTATTAATACTACTCAATCAATTACGACTATCACTTCGGAACAATTGCAGCGGACTCAGTCAAGCAATATTTTTGAAGCTGTGCGTTCGACACCAGGAGTATCAATTACCGGCGGTCCTCGTGCGAGCGGAATGACGTTCAGTATTCGTGGATATTCCGATAATGAGGATGTCATGGTACGGGTCGATGGCGCTCAGAAAGTTTTTGAAAAATACCGGATGGGTGGTACTTTTATTGAGCCCGAGCTATTAAAAAGCATAGAGATACAAAGAGGCCCGCAAATTGCCAGTGGCTCCGGGTCATTAGGAGGTACCATCATTGCCCAGACTAAAAATGCTTCCGATTTATTAAAGCCTGGACAGAAGTTTGGGGCCAAAGCCAAGTTTGGCTACGGAAATAACAATGATGAATATTCACGGTCTTACATGTTATTTGCCAGACCGCATGAGCGTGTGGATGTCCTCTACAATTATTCTAACCGGCAATCTAATAACATTACCCTTACGGATGGTACAAAACTTGAGAGTTCCGCCATCGAATCAATTTCAGAGTTACTCAAGGTTACCTTATTCCTCACTGAAGATATTGAACTTAGCACTTCGCTGGTCTCATTTAAAGATACTGGGCTGCAGCCGTATGATGCCACTGGCGGCCAACCTGGAACTTTTGGCAATGTAATACGTAGTATTGAAGATTTTAGCTGGACAGAAACACTTACTTACACCCCAGATTCACCATGGATAAAGCTGAGAGCAGTGGTTGGTGGAGGATATACGAACTTACACGATTTTATGCCGCCCGGTTTTGGCGTTAACCCTACCCGCTCATTTTGTGATGGAGCTATATTTATACCAAATCCAGCTATCCAGACTGTATGCAATGGTGATATGAATGATTATTACAAATATAAAACCAGAAATATTGATATCAGCAATACAGCTTTATTATTCGATACAAAAGTAACGAAAATTTCTCTGCTGACAGGTTGGCAGTACAATGAGAGTGACCGGCAAGTTGAGCGTGTATTAGAAAATTCTGTGAAATCTGAGATTGACTATCCGAAAGGACTCAACCCTGCAACGCCACCTGGGAAAAAAGCGTATCGGGCCTTTTACATGCAGCCGAATTTCCAATTCGGGCAATTCAATATCAAACCTGGTTACAGGCGAGATGATTATGAGATCACTTCCACAGGCATCACGAAAGAGGCGCTCGATTCTTTAGAGCAACCGCATAAAGTCAAATTTACTCAGGAAACTGTAAGCCTTGGCCTGGCGTATGATTTTTTTCAACGTAATAGTTTGCAGCAACTGACTCTTTATAGTAATTACGGACAGGGTTTTCGTCCTCCTCTCATAGATGAATACTTTACATTATTCGGGCGCAGCCCCGGCGCCAGGTGCCCTGCAGGGAATCCGCTGTCAATAGGGGGCTTTTGTGTCGACAATTACCGGCCGCAAAAATCAGAATCTACTGAAGCTGGCATCAGCTACCAGAATGCGCGATTCATGGACTCTGAGCTCGCTATAGTCAGCAAACTTAACTTTTTCCATATTTATACCTCTAATTTATTAATTTCGATGGCATACGATACTGACAATGGTACTTACCGCCAGGATGGCTGGGAAAGAAGAAACGGTGTTGAATTTGAGAGCTTTCTACAATACAGGAACTGGTTTTTGCGAGGTTCATATTCAAGGACAAGCGGTGAAAGATTTGATGGTATTACAGAAGTGCCGTTGTTTACAGTTCCAGGTAATGCATTGAACCTTAATGCAGGTGTAGAAATAGTAAAAGGGCTGGATGTGAATGTTTCTTACAGAAAAATCTCTGATAGAAATGTGATCGTCAGTGGTGATGGTACCCCGCTCAACGCTTTCGTATATGGTATTCAGGAAGGGTATGAGATATGGAATGCCGGTGTGCATTGGCAGGTGAATCCAACACTTGGATTGCGTCTGATAGGAGAGAACTTGACGAATAATGAAAACCGCTACGACTCTGCATTTGGCGGGCTTGGTATTCAGGGGCCAGGAAGAAATATCAAGTTCTTTGCCGAGTTAATGTATTGATTTTGTCACCTCGTTAATGGGAAAAACCCCGAGATTTCGGGGTTTTTTCATATGAATAATTATCAATTACTAAGCTGATCCTCGACGGCGTGACATGAAGCCAATTAACCCCAGGCCCGCAAATAATAGACCGTAAGTATCAGGTTCTGGTACTGCAGTAACAGCAATTTGCCAGCCTATGTCTTTAAAAGCAGCATAATCTAATATCGTAGGTAACTCTCGCTGACCAGCTAATGTGCTGGGGTCCATAAGTGTTTGTTGTGTAACGCCGTTATATGTACTCATCACTCCTTTTGCCCAATGGCTGCCATATTGGTCTAATGGGACTATACTTCCATAAGCTGCTATCGATGATGGGCCTGTAAAGTAGCCATTGCTGTCAATTTGTGCCAGCCAGGAATCAGCTTCTCCATAACCAAGAATGTGCCCCAGTTCATGTGTCGCTGTGGTGAGAAAATCCGGATTTCCGGCTGTCAGGCCGCTTGTATCGCTACCGAAGTACCAGTCATTAGCAGCATTGAACCAGATCATTCCTCCCCACACGCCATAGTCACTCGCATTGACCCCGGTTGTATTTTCCTGACCACGGGTAGTGACTGAGTCAACAAAAGCATCTGAACCGCTTGCCGTCAGATTAAAGCCGGTATTAGCGAAGCCGAGCACGCCTGGTGCCGAATAAGAGCCGCCTACATAAATACGTAAAGTATCTGCCGCAATGCTGATATTGTTCAATGTCACTAGCGGGCCGCCTAAGCTGGGGTGTGTCATTTGCACTGACCAGTTATCTCCAGCTTGCGGGGTGATTGCTGTCAGTGAATCGGTGAATCCGCTGTAAAAAGTAGCGGCCTGGTCGAGTAGGGCACGGCGCTCCAGAATAGGCGTGCCGGTAGTCAAATCAGTAAAAAATCCTCTCGTGTCATACGTATAATCGAATTCGATTGTCAACGCGTGGGCAGGCAGTGTTAAGAGTAGCCCTGCAGCTATCAATATTTTATGCAGTTGTTTCATACGTTTTTTCTTTCTCTGGCAAACGATAGCAATGGCAAGCCAAACAATAGTAAGGCCCAGGTGTCAGGTTCTGGTACAGCGGATAATGGTGTCACTGAACCTATACCTGCACCATAAACACTTTGCAGTGCGGAGATCATCATGCTGTCTAACGGTAAAATCGGACCCGTGTAAGTGTAGGTCAAGTTTGCGAGTGCGGAGGCTGTTGGCGCATCAGCATTAATGTAATGCCCCATGCCTAATGAATGGCCGAGTTCATGTTGCGCCACAGAATAAAATACGATCTGTGTCCAGCCTAGACCAAAACGTTGTCCATTGAATACGACGTCGCCCGCTAAGCCGCTTGAGTCGGTGTCTTGTGGAAAATAGGCATATGCATTCGCGTCATCCAGATGCGAAACCACCCCGATCCGGATATTAGCCAGGCCAGTAGGGTCGTATTGCCCTGTTTCCGGCAGCGGACCTTTGTCAGCAACTTCTACGAAGTGAATGGGTAACACTGCAGCATAATCAGTAAATGCTTGTTCAAAAGCGCTACGCATAATGTCCGCCGTTAGTGATTGCCCGGCAGAACTGACAATCCCGCCGTCAAATAAATTGCTATAACTGTAAGTTAGGGTAATCGGGGAGCCGAGGCCATTCGGCTGGTCCCAACTCCCGTACATCGGGTAATAACCACCCCATGCGGTGCCAGATACTACCAGGCAGGCAAGTATCGTTGCACGATGTAATTGCTTGAACATTCTTCATCCTCTCTCAAAACTATTTTTGATAAATTATTGTTTTGTAATTTTACCATTACTAATGGTAATGAGAATTATTATCAATTTTAATTTGTTGAATTTTTAAGATGAGCAAAGTGATTGTCGGTACGTTTTAAAACAGGCTGTTCAACTAATGAAGCTAGTGCAGATCGTTGATAATGTGCTTAGGAGAATCAGTGAACATCAATGAAGCGCTGGTGAGCTTGATGGGGCGACAGTGTGAAGTCTTGGTGCCTTGAAAAAATCTGGCACCAAGTAAACATTAAATATATAAGTCTGATTTAAAGCGGTGCAACGTCATCGTCACTTAACAGCGTGTGCAGATTGTTCTTGTGACGTAATGTCTGACGCTCGTTCAGACGTTTTTGCGCGGCACTAGGGAAGTCAGTATAACTAATCAGGCTGCGTTCAATCAGAATGCCGATCAAATCTTCCAGTACGCGTGCTAGCTGGATATCGCTTTCACGGAAGGTGTGATGTTTCTTAAGTTCTTCATCCAGAAAACTCAAATACTCGGCATCTGAGTTTTCTACCTGTACCCAGTCAGCCGAAACTTGCGTATCCGGGCTCGCGGCAATAATTGCGCCTTCTTTATTTTTGAGTATATAGGCCATCAGGTGTCATTCCTTGTCACTTTAGGTGTGAGTTATTGTTTATCAGGAAAGCAGAAGCAATAACTATGCCTTTGGGTTACTTAAATCGCCCCGTTGATGATGCCGCCACCAAGGCAGACATTGCTTTCGTAAACCACCACGCTTTGTCCTGGAGTAATCGCCCATTGATGCTGACCAAAACGAATGGTCGCTTCTTCATCATTGACTGCATCGACTTCGCACGGTGCATCCGGTTGGCGATAGCGGGTTTTGGCCGCGTAAACCCAATTGGTGCGTGGCTGTTCGCCGCTGATCCAGTGCAGTTGCCCGGCTGTCAGGCCGTCACTTTGCAGCAGTGGGTGATCGTGTCCTTGCACTACAATAAGTTCATTGCTGGCCATGTCTTTGCCTGCGACAAACCAGGGTTCGCCGTTACTGTCGCGGCTACCACCAATTTTCAGGCCCTGACGCTGCCCGAGCGTGTAATACATCAAGCCTTCATGTTCACCGACGACTTTACCTTCAGGCGTACGCATGATGCCAGGCTGCCTTGGTAGATAACGTTGCAGGAATTCCTGGAACGGGCGTTCGCCGATAAAACAAATGCCGGTGGAGTCCTTTTTTTCGGCATTGATCAGCCCATGCTCGCGCGCGATCTCACGCACTTCACGCTTCAGGTATTTACCCAACGGGAATAATGTTTTCGATAACTGTGCCTGATTCAGGCGTGACAGGAAATAGCTTTGATCCTTGCTGCCGTCATCTGCTTTCAGCAGCTGATAGTTACCCGGTTGAATCGGGTTCTGGCGCACTTGGGCATAGTGACCAGTCGCAATTAAATCCGCACCCAGGCTCATCGCATGGTCTAAAAATGCCTTGAATTTTATTTCGGCATTACACAGGATATCCGGATTAGGTGTACGGCCAGCCTGGTACTCTTCCAAAAAGTTAGTGAATACTCGCTCCTTGTATTCTTCACTGAAATTCACGGCTTCAATGTCGATCCCTATCTTGTCAGCGACAGACACGGCATCGATCAAATCCTGCTTCGAAGAACAGTATTCATCAGTGTCATCGTCTTCCCAGTTTTTCATGAACAAACCGGTGACATGGTAGCCTTGTTGCTTTAGCAACAAAGCAGTCACAGAAGAATCAACGCCGCCGGACAGGCCGACGATCACATGTGGCTTACTCATAATGCCTGGCCCAAATGTTTCAAAATATCTAAAGAATAACGTTTGCCCGCAAGGTAATCCTGCACACATAACAGCACCTGCGGACTGCGCATCAACTCACCGTCAGCCGCAATCTCGGCTTCCGTTTTCCATACGGTGCCGAGGATGCCGTCATCTAATGCACGCTCAGGGTAATGTGCTCCCAGCTTGCCGATAAAAGCAAAACGCAAATAAGTAATGCCATTGCCCGGATGCTGCCAGTGGTAAATGCCTACCAGGGCTTCCGGCATAAAATCATAAGCAGTTTCTTCCAGTGTTTCCCGGATGGCTGCCTCAACAATTGTCTCGTTTTCTTCGAGATGACCGGCAGGCTGGTTAAAGCGATTACCACGGTCTGTGGTTTCTTCTACCAGCAAAAATTTGCCATCTTTTTCAATAATGGCGGCCACGGTGACATTGGGTTTCCACTGCTGGGAGGACTTGGAAGAGGCAGGTGAATTCAAAATGCGGAGGTTTCGTTAAAAGCGTTATTTTAACGCTAAGTGATTGATTGCGGTAATTAACTTGAGATGGTTAGCTAACGCCATGAGTGCTAAGAAATCGTCATCCACCAGCCAACTGCGGAAACAGCCCAGTCAGTCCATGCGCAATAAATTCAACTGACATCGCCGCTAAAATCAACCCCATCAAGCGGGTAACAATATTAATACCGATGGGGCCCAGGTAATCGGTGATGGCATCAGAAAGTAATAACAAGCCCCAGATAAACAGTGAAATTAAAGCCACCGGTATTATCAGGCTTAAATGCCCCCAAAAACCAGGATGCTGTTGCGCAGTGATAATCATGCTGGAAATCGCGCCTGGTCCGGCGAGTAGCGGGATACTCAATGGCACAATCGCAATTACTTCGCGCTCCGCCAGATCTTGCGCTTCTTCGGCTGTTTGGCGCGTGCCACTTTGTTTGCCATGCATCATTGAGATGGAAATCAGTAGCAGCAAAATACCGCCACCC
>DATHWT010000114.1:0-3392 GCA_035460345.1 Methylophilus sp.
CCCGGGCTCATCACCTGGCTGACATGATGGTAGCCCGCCTGCGCACATTGATTGCGCAAGGCATCCACATCCAATCGCTGGCCTTTTTTCAGCATAAAGGTATGCGCCGCCAGGTAGGCAACCGGCGGCAGGCGCAGCAAAGCCGTCGCAATCGGCACAATCACGACGTCGCTCTGGTTCTGGCTTAACTGGTATAGCGTGGACAGCCGCTCGGAGATTAAATCCGGATGCGGCGAGAACACATCGTAGGGCAGTGTCTCCCAGTCTGGCAGCAAATGAGCTTCTATGCCTTTGGCAAAATAGGGAATCTCATCCATCAAGCGCTGTGCTTCAAACGCATTGGCGGTTAAAATCACCAGCGGCGATTGTGTTGCTTTTAAACCACAGGCCAATTCGGCCAGCGCTTTACTGTCTAATCCCTGACTGTGAAAAGAAAAACGCTGGGGATGTCCGATGACGGGAAGAGAAACTGCCATAAAAGAATAAAATCTTATTGCTCAGGTTAGGTGAGTAGTTCTTGGCGAATCTGCCGAGTTTGCTATTATAACTGCAAGCGTCCGCTGGCTGTACCGGCATTATCACGAGACGCACGAGCGATAACAGTGTGCAGACAAAGGTTTGCATGCATTTCCGGCACGGAGAAACCATATGAACGATAAACAGGCCGTCGCGCTGGAAGCAGCCAGCTACGTCAAGAACGATATGATTGTCGGGTTGGGAACAGGTTCCACCGCCAACTACTTTATTGAGGCATTAGCCACCCGCCAGCAACAGGAAAACCTGCGTATCACCACCGTTGCCAGCTCCAATATCAGCATGATCAAAGCGCAATCTGCCGGATTAACCGTGTTGAGCTTGGCACAGCTTAGCCAGATTGACCTGTACGTGGATGGCGCCGACGAAATCACCGCCGACAACACATTGCTCAAGGGCCGTGGCTATGATTTGGTAATGGAAAAACTGCTGGCTAAAGCCGCCAGGGAATTTGTTGTCGTGGCCGACAAAAGCAAACTGGTCAGCCGCATTGGCGAAAATTATCCTATCCCGATTGAGGTGATGCCTTTTGCCTGGCAGGCAGCCAAACGTAGCATTGAAGCGCTAGGCGGCAGCGGTGATTTACGCCCGAACGCGGCCAAAGATGGCCTCTGTATTACCAGTTATGGCAGCCTGGTGCTGGATATGCGGTTTGACGCCAGCCTGGATAGCCATCAATTGAATGCTTTACTCAACAACATCCCCGGTGTGGTAGAGCATGGCATTTTCCCCAAGCTGGCAAGCAAAATATTGATTGCCGACCAGGGCAAGGTCGAAACGCGGGCTTAATCACTTTTTTCGCCTTCACAATGCGTTTTCTAACCTGTATTTCCGCGCGTCCCGCATGGCAATGGGCGTTTCTTGCCTGTTTATGCAGTGTTCTGCTCGCCTGTAACGACTCCGGCACGCCCAGGCAGCGTACCCCGGAAAAACCCAAACCAGACCCTTACACTATCCGTTTTGTCACCATCAATAGTCCGGATACCTATTTCATTGATAGCCAGAACAATTACGCCGGGCTGGAATATGATCTGGCCAAACGCTTTGTCGATTTTCTCGGTCCGCCTTACAAGCTTGAATTCATCGTGGTGGAAAGCTTTGATAAAGTGTTTCCTGCCCTCATGCGCGGCGATGCGGATATTGCAGCTGCGGATATCAGTATTACTGCGTCGCGCAAAAGGCAATTCCTGTTTGGTCCCGCCTTCAACCAGGTGCAGTCCATGGTGGTTTACAACCGAGACCAGAACAGTGAACCAGGCAAGCCAGAAGCATTATTTAACAAACGGATCGTATTACCAAAAAGTACCAGCTTTGTCGAACGCATGCGGGAGCTACAATCGCAAAGTCCGCAACTGACCTGGCGCGAAACTGAAAAACTCAGCTCTGAACAATTGATAGAAGCGGTTGCGCGCAATGAAATAGATTTTACGGTGGCGGATAATCACCTGCTGGCCATCATGCAATATCTTTATCCGCAGCTGGATGCCGGGCTGATGCTAGGCCCGGTGGATAAAATCGCCTGGGCGCTGAATAAATTTTCCGGTGAAGAAAGACTGAAGCAGGTACAGTCATTCTTCAAGCAAATCGAAAAAGACGGTACTTTACGTAATTTACTGGACCGTTATTATGGCCACACCAAACGCTTGAAACAGGTAGATGTAGCGACCTTTTTAAGTAAATCCAACACCTTGCTACCGAGGTATGTGCGGCTGTTCAAAGGCGCACAGGAAATCACCGACATAGACTGGCGCCTGCTGGCGGCCTTGAGTTACCAGGAATCACATTGGGACAATTACAGCACCTCACCAACCAATGTGCGCGGCTTGATGATGCTGACCGAACAAACCTCGAACATGATGAATGTGACCAACCGGCTGGATCCGCAGCAAAGTATTATGGCCGGCGCAAAGTTTATGCTTTGGCTTAAAGACCGCCTGCCAGCGCGGATTCCAGAACCGGATCGCACTTTTATGACCTTGGCAGCCTACAACAACGGGTTTGGTCATCTGGAAGATGCACGCATTATTGCACAACGGCTGGGGCTGAACCCGGACAGTTGGGCGGATGTGAAACGTGGCTATCAGCTACTGAATGACCCCGAACATTATGTGAATGCCAAGCATGGCTACTGTAGCTGTGGCGCACCCGTGATCTACACCGAGCTGGTGCGCAGCTACTACCAGATCATGCAGAAATACTACCCTGTGTACGAACCTGGGCTGGACCCATACAAGATCGCAGATAACAAAATGCCCTGGTTATTAGCCAGGGCAGAATGAAAAACTTACTGTTTTAGATTAAGCCGTAATCACGGTCTTGCCACCCATATATGGTTGCAACGCTTTCGGGATAGTCACGCTACCATCCGCATTCTGGTTATTCTCCAGCACTGCCACCAGCGTACGCCCTACTGCCAAACCAGACCCGTTCAAGGTATGTAGCAATTCAGGTTTGCCATTGGCATTCCTGAATCTGGCTTGCAAACGACGTGACTGGAAGGCTTCACAGTTAGACACAGAAGAAATTTCCCGGTAAGTATTCTGCGCTGGCAACCAGACTTCCAGGTCATAGGTTTTAGCTGCGCCAAAGCCCATATCCCCCGTGCACAGTGAAACGACGCGGTAAGGTAATTCCAGCGCCTGCAACACGTTTTCGGCGTGAGTGACCATTTCTTCCAGCGCCTGGTAACTGTTTTCAGGGTGCACGATCTGCACCATCTCGACTTTATCAAACTGGTGCTGGCGTATCATGCCCTTGGTATCGCGACCATAAGAACCAGCCTCGGAGCGGAAGCAAGGTGTATGCGCGGTCAGTTTGATTGGCAGTGACTCCAGCGCCACGATTTCATCGCGCACAGT
>DATHWT010000115.1:0-8505 GCA_035460345.1 Methylophilus sp.
TGGCCAGCCGGTGCAATTGCTGACGCATATGGTCGTGCGTGAGGATGCGCAATTACTGTATGGATTTGGCAGCGAGCAGGAGAAAAATACCTTCAAGCAGTTGCTCAAAGTGAATGGCATTGGCGCCAAATCGGCGCTGTCGATTTTAAGCGGGGTGAGCGTCAATGATTTGATGCTGGCAGTCAGCCAGCAAGAGGTCGCCATGCTGACGCGCGTGCCTGGCATAGGCAAAAAAACTGCCGAACGCCTGCTGCTGGAACTGAAAGACAAGTTTGTAGTGACCGGTTCCACCTCGGCGCAACCGGTGGCCAAAGCGGCGACCGACGATATCCTGAATGCACTGGTGGCACTTGGCTATCATGAACGTGAAGCGACCGCGACCATCAAGTTGCTGGAGCCAGGTGTGGGTGTCAGTGATGGTATCCGGCAGGCGCTGAAGTATCTGTCCAAATAATCCAAAACCGCAATTGACTATTGCCTGTAATAGTCAAGCGCACCATGGTATGATGCCTAAAAAATAACTTCTATAATTAGCGGCAATGATGTCCTGCACTGATTAAATTTGCATCAATTTTAAGTGTTCCATGACCTCATCCCCGACCATCCCATGATAGAAACAGATCGACTTGTTGCCCCAGCTACAGTCAGCGTTCAGGAAGAAGCGCTGGAGCGGGCACTTCGACCCAAACTGCTGGATGAATATGTCGGGCAGGAAAAAGCACGCGGTCAACTCGAAATCTTTATCAATGCAGCGCGTGGCCGCCAGGAAGCCCTGGACCATGTCCTGCTGTTTGGCCCGCCTGGCCTCGGTAAAACCACACTTGCCCATATCATTGCCAAGGAAATGGGCGTCAACCTGCGCATGACTTCCGGCCCGGTACTGGAACGTGCCGGTGACCTTGCCGCACTGCTGACCAATCTTGAACCCAATGATGTACTGTTTATCGATGAAATTCACAGGCTGAGTCCAGTGGTGGAAGAGATACTGTATCCGGCGATGGAAGATTACCGGCTGGATATCATGATAGGTGAAGGCCCGGCAGCGCGCAGTGTGCGCCTCGACTTGCCACCATTTACCCTCATCGGCGCGACGACACGTGCCGGTATGCTGACCAATCCGCTACGAGACCGCTTTGGCATTGTGGCGCGGCTGGAGTTTTACAGCCATGAAGAATTAGCCAAGATTGTCGCGCGCTCTGCCAGTTTGCTAGAAGTGGAAATGCAACAGGCTGGCGCGGTTGAAATCGCCCGCAGGGCGCGCGGGACGCCACGGATTGCCAACCGTCTGTTACGCCGGGTGCGTGATTATGCGCAGGTGAAATCAGATGGCGTAGTCACTAATGTGATCGCCGATGCAGCGTTGAAAATGCTGGATGTCGATCAGCAAGGCCTGGATGTGATGGACCGCAAATTGCTGCAAGCGGTAGTAGAAAAGTTTGGCGGCGGCCCGGTTGGCCTGGATAACCTTGCCGCTGCGATTGGTGAAGAACGCGATACGATAGAGGATGTGCTTGAGCCCTATCTGATCCAGCAGGGCTATTTGATGCGCACGCCGCGCGGTCGTGTGGCGACCTTGTTAACCTACCAGCACTTTGGCTTGAGAGCACCGGCCAGCATGGTCAGCAGCGAGCTGTGGCAGGATGCCGGGCAATAAGATGTTTGTATTGCCGGTGCGGGTGTATTACGAGGATACCGATGCCGGTGGCGTGGTTTACCACAGCCAGTATCTGAACTTTATGGAGCGTGCACGGACTGAATGGTTGCGCGCGCTGGGCTTCGCACAGACTGTATTGCGGCAAAATGAGCAGGTAATATTTGTTGTGCATAGCATGCAAATACAATTTAAAAAACCAGCTAGGCTGGATGACGAGTTAAAAATAGTTTCGCAGGTCACTGAAATGCGGCTTGGCAGTTTTAGCTGCCAGCAGCAGATCATGCGAGACGAACTGGTTTTATTAGAAGCACAGGTAAAAGTCGCCTGTGTCAATGCGGATTCATTTAAACCCACGGGTATTCCGGCCCGTATCAAAATAGCACTGGAGTCTTCATGAATGTCACAAACGATATGTCGATTTTTACCCTGGTGAGCGGCGCAAGTTTGCCCGTACAGGTGGTCATGCTGATCCTGCTGCTGACCTCGCTGGCCTCCTGGTGGTATATCTTCATTAAAGTGTTTTCATTAAAAGCTGCGGCAGAAAATGTCGATCAGTTTGAAGCACAGTTCTGGTCTGGCGGTGATTTGAATGAATTGTATGAGCGCATAGGCTCCGGCCGCAAAACGCCGCAAGGCATGGCCAGTATTTTCCAGGCCGGTTTGAAAGAATTTATCCGCCACAAACAGCAGAAAGATGCGCAAAAAGACGCTGAAGTCAGTGATGTGATGGAAGCGACCCGCCGTGCGATGCGCGCCGCCTATAACCGCGAGCTGGATTACCTGGATTCGCATCTGCCATTCCTTGCCTCCGTTGGTTCCGTCAGCCCTTACATCGGTTTGTTCGGTACGGTCTGGGGCATCATGAACTCCTTCCGTGGCTTATCGAATGTGGCACAGGCGACATTGAGCCAGGTCGCACCGGGCATTGCCGAGGCATTGGTGGCCACTGCGATTGGTCTGTTCGCGGCGATTCCTGCGGTGATTGCTTACAACCGTTTCGCAGCGAACGTAGATCGCCTGTTGGTCCGTTACGAAAGTTTTATGGAAGAATTTACCAACATTTTGCAACGTAGAGCCTGATCGGAGCGCTTATGAGCAGAACGCGTAAACGGCGCATGATGAACCAGATCAATGTCGTCCCCTATATTGATGTAACGCTGGTATTGCTGGTGATTTTTATGGTCACCGCGCCAATGACCAACCCGGGCATGGTAGAACTGCCTAAAGTCGGCCAGGCCCTGAAGCAAAGTGGCGACCCGATTGTGGTCACCGTGCAAAAAGAGGGTACTGTGATGATGGATGGCAAGGAAATGGAGCGCGATGACATGCTGGCATTGATCCGTCAGAAGTTGTCCGAATCAGAAAAGCCGGTGGTGGTATCGGCCGATAAAAACACGCCCTATGGAGAAGTGGTGTCTGTCATGGATTTGTTGAAGCAGGCGCAAGTTAACCAGGTTGGCTTGTTGTTCCAGAACGAAAAATAAGCGACAGGTCGCGTATTTAGATGAAAATCGCACATTCCCCACAGGATCAGGTATTCCGCAGACGCGCAGCGATATTGTCTGTATTGATGCATGTCGTGCTGTTTCTGGCGATGATCTTTATGATCGACTGGAAAGCAGTGCACGTGAATCCGTCAGTTATGGAAGCGACATTGTGGGATAGTTTACCCAGCAAAACGGCGCCAAAACCGGCACCTGAACCTCCAAAGCCTGAGCCGCCCAAACCAGAGCCCGAACCCGAGCCGCAACCTAAGCCTAAGCCACCTGAAAAGGTCACCCCGCCTGAGCCGCAAGTGAATAAAGCGGAACAAGAAGCGGAAATTGCACTCAAAAAACGGGACGATGAAAAAAAACGGCTGGTAGAGGAAGAGAAAAAGAAAGAAGAAGAGAAGAAAAAACAGGAAGAAAAACTGAAGAAAATTCAGGAAGCCCTGCGTAAAGAAGAAGAGCAGGAGAAGCTCAAAAAAATCCAGGATGCCATGCGCCAGCAGGATATGGATGCGCAGGCTGCCGCTACGGGCCCAGTGGATCCCTCGGTGTTGAGCTACTACGTCGGGTTGATGAATCGCAAGATCAGGACCAATGTAAACCCTGGTTTATGTCCGGTTTCGAATCCGCAATTGTTGTTTGATATACAGTTAACCAATACGGGTGATTTGTCTGGCATGCCAAAAATGATTAAAGGCTCGGGGGATTCCGTGTGTGATGAAGCAGTATTTCGCGCAATTGTTCAAGCTAAGCCATTTGATTTGCCTGATGACCCGGCAGCGCGTAAAGCCTTGCTTGATCTACTGCATTTGAAGTTTAAGCCGCGCGGTTAAGTAAAGCGTAGTTAACGTGACTGAGAGTGTCACTAAATGAAATAGCGGAACTAAGTGTAACAATGACGTTGAGCGGGCTTTTCGTTATAATTCTTCAACTAACAGGATAATTATATAAAGTGAATAATACTGAGACCATGAAAACTGTTAAAAGTCGCCTGACGGAGTATCGTCGGGTATTAGTAAGGGCATGCTTTACCAGTGCGCTCGCCTGGATGTTTGCAAATCCTGCACAGGCAGCGCTCGACATCGAAATCAGTGGCGGTAGTGCCATCCAGATCCCCATCGCGATTTTGCCGTTAACCGAGTCTGCCAATGTGCAGGGCAAAAACCGCATTCATGACATTATCAGCAATGATTTAAAAGGCAGTGGCATGTTCCGCGTGCTGAATACCAGTGGTATCCCTTCATTGCCAACCACCGCCGCAGACATCAAGTACACAGACTGGACCGCACTCAAAGCGCAGGGCTTGAGCATTGGTGAAGTGCAGCAGGCTGCCAATGGCAACTTGAAAGTCAACGTACAGGTGATGGATGTTTTACGGCAAACACCTTTGTTGCAATCGACATACACCGTACCAGCTAGCCAGTACCGCCATGTTGCGCATTTGATTGCAGACCAGATCTACGAAAAATTTACCGGCCAGCCGGGCGCTTTTGCTACCCGTATCGCCTATGTGACTAAAGCCGGTAAACGGTTTACCTTGCAGATTGCCGATGCTGATGGCTTTAACGCCCAAACATTGGTGTCATCTAACGAGCCGATTATCTCTCCATCGTGGTCACCTGATGGTAGCAAAATGGCCTATGTGTCTTTTGAGAAAAAGAAACCTATTGTATTTGTACAGTCGCTGTATACTGGTGAACGCAAAGTAGTGGCTAACTTCAAGGGCAATAACAGTGCGCCATCCTGGGCACCAGATGGCAGTAAGCTGGCAGTCGTACTTACGTATGGCGCAAACTCACAGATTTATACGATTTCTGCGGATGGATCGAATTTGCAGCAAGTCACCAAGAGCAGTTCTATTGATACTGAGCCTGCCTTCTCCCCAGATGGTAAATTCATCTATTTCAGCTCAGACCGTGGCGGTCGTCCGCAGATTTATAAAGTGCCGGTGTCAGGCGGCTCACCTTCACGCGTGACGTTTGAGGGCGGTTATAACGTCAGCCCGCGTTTTTCTCCAGATGGCAAATACCTCACCTACATCCGTAATGATGGTGGTTCATTCAAAGTCGCTGTGCAGGACCTGGGTTCTGGCAGCGTCAAGATACTCAGTGCCGGCTCACAGGATGAGTCGCCCAGCTTTGCACCGAATTCACGTACCTTGATGTATGCCACACGCGTAGGTGGTAGAGGCACATTGGCCACCGTGGCTGTCGATGGTCTGGTGAGGCAGCGCCTGTCTGAAGCTGGCGGTGATATTCGTGAACCTGCATGGGGGCCTGCCCAGGCATCTCCCAAGTAGTCATCAGTTTTTGGTTTTTTTAACTCAATTTTAAGGAGAAAGTATGAAACATAATATTTGGAAAATTGCTGCACTGGCATTGGTGTTAACCGCTTGTAAAAGCACGCCGATGAACCCGGCCAAGGTTGAAGATTCCAGCGTGACCAAGCCTATTTCTAACTCACAGAACAATGGTGCTGACGGCTCTGCAGGCACTAACAAAATCGACATCAAAACAGTAGATGTTGATAACAGCCAGGATCAACTGAGCGCTGCGGAATTGGCAAAACGCCAGATTTTCTTTGATTACGATAGCGATGCGATTCGTGCAGAGTATAAAGACCTGGTAGCTAACCACGCTAAATACCTGGCCGCACACCCACAAACTAAAGTGGTATTGCAAGGTAATACTGATGAGCGCGGTACACACGAATACAACCTGTCACTGGGCCAACGTCGTTCTGTAGCTGTTAAAAACGCCTTGAACGTATTGGGTGTTAGCGATAGTCAGATCGAAACTGTTAGCTACGGTGAAGAGCGTTCCAAGCAAAATTGCGCAGATGAAGATTGCTTCCAGCATGACCGTCGCGTAGATGTTGTCTATGCAGGTCAGTAATTTGCGTTCAGCCATCTTGATGGCTTTAGCAATGGGGCTGACTGTTCCGGCAGTCAGCCATGCTGCACTATTTGATGATGGTGAAGCCCGCAAACGGATCCTGGAGCTGGAAAACAAGCAGACTTCCGAGCATGATGCCCAGCAGAAAGCCATCAGCGATTTGACGCGTACCCAGCAATCCTTGGATAGAAGGGTGCAAAGCCTGGAATCGTTGATCAATGGCAAAGGCTTGCTGGATATGCAGAACCAGCTGGAACAGATCCGTCAGGATGTGGCGCAATTGAAGGGTGACCTTGAAGTGGTCAACCATCAACTGGAAGATATGCGCACCAAGCAAAATGCCCAGTACACTGACCTGGATACTCGTGTTAAAGGTCTGGAATCACTGGCCCAACAGGTCTCGGGACAGTTGGGGGTGGCTGCTCCTGGCGCTACGGGAGGTGATTCGGGTAAAGCTTCTGATGCATCGCAGCAGGAAGCGCGTGCGTTCTCCGAGGCCGAGTCATTGAATCAGGCGGGTAAGTATAAAGAAGCGTTTACTGCGTATGACAACTTCCTGAAGACTTATGCCGGCAGCAAGCTGGCGCCTGATGCCTTGTATGGCATGGGTTACGCCCAGTTTGCGCTGAAAAGCTACAAATCTTCAGTGGCTACCCAGCAGAAGTTTCTGGATAGCTATGCTTCACATCCGCTGGCACCCAATGCGATGCTCAGTCTGGCCAACAGCCAGATTCAGCTTGGACAAATTCCAGCGGCCAAGAAGACACTGAAAGATCTGATTGCCGCTCACCCTTCAGCGGAAGTGACGCCCAGTGCGCAAAAACGTCTGAAGGTACTTGAAAGCATTAAATAGCAGTTCGCATGATTGAAATTGCCTGATTTGGGCGATAATAACGGGCAGATAGTAATATCTGCCCGTTTACTTTAATACTCCCATGACCACACTCAGAATTTTCGAAATCTTTTATTCACTCCAAGGCGAAAGTTCGCGTGTCGGCTTGCCGACCATCTTTATTCGCCTCACTGGTTGCCCGTTGCGTTGCGTCTATTGCGATACCGAATATGCGTTCAAAGGCGGTGGCAATATGTCAGTGGATGAAATCATGCAAGAGATCAAGCAGCATGGCACGCGCTATGTGTGTGTGACCGGTGGCGAGCCGCTGGCGCAAAAAGGCTGCAGCGTGTTGCTCACCAGTTTATGCGATGCAGGATACCAGGTGTCATTGGAAACCAGTGGCGCCATGGACCTCACGCCCGTAGATCATCGAGTAAAAGTGATCATGGACTTGAAAACGCCAGGTTCCGGGGAAATGTCCAAGAATCGCTGGGAAAACCTGCCCCTGCTTAAAGTAGGTGATGAAGTGAAGTGGGTGGTCTGTAGCCGAGAAGATTATGACTGGGCCAGGCAAATGATGGCGGAACAGCCGTTTCCAACAGATTGCGATCATTTGTTCTCGCCCAGCTTTAATCAGGTGAGCGGCGAGACTTTGGCCAGCTGGATCTTGCAAGACCACTTGCCTGTCAGGATGCAGCTGCAATTACACAAGATTTTATGGGGCGAGAAGCAGGGGGTATAAGATGGCGGACTTCAATCAACATAACCATCCCTCCGGTCATAAACCCAAAGCGGTTATTTTATTGTCCGGCGGGTTGGATTCCACAACCGTGCTGGCGATTGCGCAATCCCAAGGCTATGAGTGCTACTGCCTGAGCCTGGATTATCACCAGCGGCATAATGTTGAATTGCTGGCCGCACAACGTGTCGCCCAAGCCTTAGGCGCAGCAGAGCATAAAACAGTACAACTGGATCTGTCATTGTTTGGCGGCTCTGCGCTCACAGATGATGCGATTGCTGTGCCTGAGCATGAAACACAAGGCATACCGGTGACCTATGTGCCGGCGCGGAATACCATCATGCTGTCATTATCGTTGGCCTGGGCGGAAGTGTTGGAAGCCAGTGATATTTTTATTGGTGTGAATGCGCTGGATTATTCAGGCTATCCTGATTGCCGCGGCGAGTATGTAAAAGCATTCCAGCAAATGGCCAATCTGGCGACCAAAGCGGCAGTCGAAGGGCAACCAATCACCGTGCATGCGCCGCTGATCGATATGACCAAGGCCGATATTATCCGCACTGGGCATGCATTAGGCGTAGATTACGGGCTGACGGTTTCTTGCTACCAGGCAGATGATGCCGGGGCTGCCTGTGGGGTTTGTGATTCGTGCCGGTTCCGCAAAACGGGTTTTGTGCAAGCGTGTGTCGACGATCCGACCCTATATCGGAATGCCTTAACAGCTAAGTGAAAAGAACTTGCCACTGCGCGTAATTATCAAGTATAATCCGCGCCTTTCTGCTAAGAATTCATTTTTAAGAGAACAAGATTATGGTCGTTATTCGTTTATCACGCGGTGGTTCTAAGAAGAACCCGTTTTACAGCGTAGTTGTGGCAGATTCCCGCAACCGTCG
>DATHWT010000116.1:0-5194 GCA_035460345.1 Methylophilus sp.
GCATTTTGCTGGATCTTGATGTTCTGGTCCAAGGTTTCCAGCTCATTATCGAGTGCCACCAGTTCGTAGTAGGCATGGGCCACCTCTGCCACCAGGTTGGTGACGAGGAAGTTTTTGCCTTCAATGCTGGCCATATACTCAGTCACAGCCACTTTGGTGGCGTTACGCAGTTTTTTCCAGACGTCGAGCTCCCAGGAGGCCGTCAGGCCAAACTGGTAATTACCGAGAAAACGTGGGTTGGAGCGGCCTTCCTTGATATCCAGGTTTTCTTCTACTGCGCCGTTGCGGGTGTATTTGCCGACTTTCTCTTTATCTGCACTCGCACCTATGCCGACAAATGGCAGATACTCGCCGCGGCGGGCCTGGATTTCATTCTGCGCAACGCTGATACGTTGCGCCATCATGTTGACTTCTTTGTTGTTGGCGACTGCAGTATCAATCAGTGTGATCAGGTTCTGGTCATCAAAGAAATCCTTCCAGTTGACGGCTGCACTATTACCCGTAGATTCAGTGCCAGCGGGCTCAGTTTTTTCAAAGTGGGTAGGCAAACTGGTATCAGCCTGTTTGGTAGTGATCCCCGGAATGGAGCAAGACTGCAGCAGCATGGCGGTGCTGCCCGCGATGATCCAGGCCATCGTTTTACGAGAATTAAGGTTATGCTTCATCATCATTTTCCAAGCCATTGCTATAGTGATAAATTTCAGTCAGAGGCTCTTGTTCCTCATGTTTGATCAAGGTTTTACCGTCTGTCATTTTGGCAAACATGTAGTAAAGACCAGGAATCAGAAGCACGCCGAATATGGTGCCGAACAACATGCCGCCAAAGGCTGAGGTACCGATGGTACGGTTACCCACAGCACCGGCGCCGGTCGCCATCACCAATGGAATCAGGCCAGCCAGGAACGCAAACGAGGTCATCAGGATAGGCCTGAACCGTGCTCTTGCCCCCTCGATGGCGGCGTCACGCAGTGACATGCCCTGGTTATGTTTCTGTACAGCAAATTCCACAATCAATACGGCATTTTTACCCAGCAAGCCTACCAGCATGACCAGGCCGACCTGCGCATAAATATCGTTGGCCAGACCCAGCATTTTCAGCAGGAAGAACGTACCAAATACACCAGCGGGTAGTGACAGGATGACCGCCAATGGCAACACAAAACTTTCATATTGTGCGGCCAGCACCATGTAGACGAAGATCAGCACCACAGCGAAAATCACTACTGCTTCATTACCACGTTGCGCTTCATCAAACGACAGGCCTTCCCAGCCGATGTCATAGCCGTGCGGCAGGGTGGCTTTTGCGACTTCTTTTACCGCTTTAATCGCATCATCACTGGTATAGCCTTGTGCTGGTGCGGCACGGATAGTGGCTGAGTTATACAGGTTGTAACGCGTGATCTCGTTAGGGCCCTGCATTTTCTTCATCTTCATAAAGGCTGAGTAAGGCACCATCTCGCCTTCTTCGTTCTTCACGTAGTAGTTCAGGATATCGCTAGGGTAGCGCCTGAATTCAGGGCTGGCCTGGGTATACACCTTGAAGAAGTTATTGAAGCGGATAAAGCCCTGCTCATAGGTACTACCAATCAGGATATTCAGGTTATCCATGGCTTTACCAATGGACACGCCTTTCTGCATGGCAGCCTTGTTGTCAATTTCCAGTTCATATTGCGGGTAGTTCGCCGCATAGAACGTGAATAAGCCAGACAACTCTTTGCGCTTACCCAGCGCAGCCATAAAGTCCTGGTTGATTTTGTCGAACACGTGGTAATCGGTGCCATTGGTTTTATCCAGCAAGCGCAAGGCCAGGCCAGAAGCAGCACCATAACCCGGCACTGCAGGCGGTTCGAAGAACTCGATCACCGCACCGAAGTTCTTGGTTTTTTCTTCCAGTTCTTCGATGATCTGATGCACTGACTTATCGCGTTTAGACCAGTCTTTCAGGTTGATCAGGCAGGTACCCGCATTCGAACCACGACCTTCGGTAAGAATTTCATAACCCGCCAGCGCAGATACCGATTCAATGCCGTCTACCTTTTCGGCTTCTTTCTGCAGTAAACGCGCTACCTTGTTGGTCGTTTCCAGCGTTGAGCCTGGCGGGGTCTGGATGATGGCATAAATCTGGCCTTGATCCTCACCCGGAATAAACCCGGCTGGCAAGGTCTGGTTCAGGACAAACGTGCCGAAAGCAAATGCCGCCAACGCCAATACAGAGACGCTGCGTAAGGTTACTATTTTGGAAAGAAATTTAGTGTAATGCCCGGTCAAGCGATCAAACCAGCGGTTGAAAATATCAATCAACCAGCTAACAGGCGTTTTACGTTTAGGCTGACCATGATGGTTTTTCAGCAGAATGGCGCATAACACTGGCGTGAGTGACAACGCGACCACACCGGAAATCACAATCGACGACGCCATGGTGATGGAAAACTGGCGGTAGAACACGCCAACCGGGCCAGACATAAACGCTACTGGTACGAATACCGCCGTCATCACCAGGGTAATGGCCACAATCGCGCCACCGATTTCACCCAGCACTTTTTGCGTGGCGCGGTAGGGCGTGATGTGTTCATCCTCTTCAAATTTCGCGTGCACCGCCTCCACCACCACAATCGCGTTATCAACCACGATACCAATCGCCAGCACCAGCGCGAACAAGGTAATCAGGTTAATGGTGATACCGAACAATTGCATACAAAAGAAAGTACCAATCAACGATACCGGCACCGCCAGAATCGGGATCAGCGTAGAGCGCCAGTCACCGAGGAAGATATACACCACCAGCGCGACCAGGAAAAACGCTTCCACCAGGGTATGCAGTACTTTCTCGATAGACGCATCCAGGAACTTGGACACGTCGTAATCAACTTCATATGCCATGCCTGCCGGGAAGTTGGGCTTAAGCTCTTCCATTTTCTTCTTGACGTTCTCAATCACCTCGCTGGCATTGCTGCCGTAGTTTTGCTTGAGCACGATGGCGGAAGACGGGAAACCATCCTTGTTGGAGTAAATATCAAAAAACTCGCTGCCCAGTTCAACTTTGGCCAGGTCTTTCAGTTTCAGTATTTCACCTTCGGAATCGGCGCGGATAATGATATCGCCGTATTCTTCAGGCTTGTTGTAACGGCCTTTGTAAACCAGCACATATTCTTTGGATTGCGCGGCAATGCCCGAGCTTTGTCCCAAACGGCCAGGGCGCCCGATAATACTTTGCTCGCCAATCGCTTTCATGACGTCTTCAATCGACACCTTGTAAGCACGCATGCGGTCCGGGTTCAGCCAGATACGCATCGCATACTGGCGGCTACCCAGAATCTTGGCGCTGGCAATACCATTCACGCGCTGAATTTCGGGGATAACGTTGACGTTGGCATAGTTGTACAAAAACTTCTCGTCAGCGTTTTTATCCTTGCTGAACAGGTTGATGTACATCAGCATGCTTGGCTGCACGCGCTCTACCACTACACCTTCCAGTTGCACCAGGTCGGGCAAGCGGCTCATCACCTGGTCAATCCGGGTCTTGACGTTGATCATGGCCTGGTTAGGGTCGGTGCCCAGGGCAAAAATCACCTGGATGGTGGCTTCACCGGCACTGGTCGCATCAGATACGATGTACTTCATGCCCGGCACGCCGTTGATGGCGCGCTCGATGGTGATCAGTGAAGATTGCACCAGCACGTCGGCACTGGCACCCGGGTAGGCGATAGATACAATCACCCGTGGCGGGGCAATATCAGGGAACTGCGAGGTCGGCAGTGACTTGATGGAAAGAAAGCCTAAAAACACGATCAATAGCGACAAAATAATCGCCATGACCGGTCTTTTAATAAAAATACTTAGCATGGGGGATTCGCTTTCTGGCTGACTATTCGGCGTAAAGGTCTAAATGGGAATACACATGCTCAGGTGTCTGGAAATTCACCGCAATGGTTTGCCCGTTCTGCACCCTGCGCAGGCCTTCGATGAGGACGCGATCATCTTCTTTCAACCCGGATTTCACGATAAACAGATGTGGCTGCTCGGCAGCAATCGTGATCAGCCGTTGTTCCAGCTTGTTGGCTTTAGTCACGACATAGACGTAAGTTTTATCCAGCACTTCAAAGGTGGCTTTTTGTGGAATCAGCAATGCATTCGGGAAAGGCACTTCCATCAGAATGTTGCCGGTTTCACCATGTCTGAGCACCCGGTCAGGATTATTAAACACGGCACGGAATTCGATATTGCCGGTTTTATTGTCAAAATCACCTTCTATGGTTTGGATGGTACCTTCCTGGTTAAACACTTGCGCGTTAGCCATTTTCAGTTTGACCTTGCCGTGTTCATCGCGGTCTTTGATTGCCATGTAATCCAGGTATTCCGCTTCCGGCACGTTGAAATACACCCACATTTTGCTGGTATCAGACAAGGTGGTCAGCAGGTCACCTTCGTCCATCAGGCTACCTCTTCGCGCTGCCAGGTGATCCATGATGCCGGTAAACGGCGCTTTGATATCGGTAAAGTTCAAATGCGTTTGTGCCAGTTTGACTTCTGCATTGGCCTTATCCAGTTTGGCTTTACCTAATGCCAGTTCATTGGGGGACACAATATTCTTGTCAGCCAGCGCACGGGTGTTCTCGTATTCGAGCTGTACCGTTTTAGCTTCCGCTTCCGCCTTCAATAATTCGACCTGGTAGACGTTGGGCATAATCTTGAACATGGCTTGCCCCTGTTTCACGACTTGCCCTTCATCGACAAATATATCCTGCAGGTAACCACGCTCCAGCGCACGCAATTCAATATGCTGGATCGCATGAATCTGCGCGACATATTCCTTGGTAATGCTGGTGTCCTTGCGCAACGGCGAAGTGACTTCGAGTTTGGGAGGCGCTTCCTTGTGCTCTTCCTCTTTGTGGCAGGCGCTGAGCACAGTGCCAAGAAAGCCTAAAACAACCAGGTGCTTAATCATTGAGTGCTGTTTAATCATAGTGTTTATGTGTATCAGATAATGAAGAAAGGGTAACAAAGCAATGGCGCACCGTGTGCGGCACTGGCATGAGCGGTGAACCTGTCTTTTTACACAGCCTGTGTGGTCCGCGCGACTAAGGTTGCTTGGCTAGTTTGCTTGTTTCGGGCGCAAGCAAGCGCTTATCGGTACTGGCGGAGTCAGGCGTATGGGTGATCAGGTTCAGCGCGCGCCATGCTCAGGCGCAAACGC
>DATHWT010000117.1:0-8107 GCA_035460345.1 Methylophilus sp.
TCATCCCGATCCGGTGCTTCACTCACAAGCAGTTCGTTTTCCAGTTCTTCATCATATTTCCCAAACGCCTGTTTGCACGCGAACGCTTCCTGATCGGTAGCACCAATATAAGTGCATGCCCTGTGCTCCTCGCGCTGCACATCCCAGGCGCCCAATTGCCAGGCGGCATCCAGTACGGCTTCTTCAACCATTTCCGGTTGGCGCCAGCGGTCATTAATCTGTAAGGCGGACCCCGGCACGGGTTGCAGCACCGGTTTTAACATCGGTATTGCCGCCATCGGCTGTTTGCGGAACCCATGCCAGTGCAGCATCAGTAGCAGTGGTGTATCCGCTCGCGGCACCGCAGTTAAAGTCACTGCGGTTAATGGCAGTTGCATGACTTGCATTTGCTCAATTAAAGTGTGAAAAATATTCATGACCCACTCCTCTTTACTCACAAAGCCTATTGAATAAATAGCTAGCAAGAAGTGTGCTGAAAGCCGTTTTTTAAATCGGTGAGCAACGCGATGAATAAGCGATTTTGTGACTAAATGGCAGGGTTGGACCTATGTTTTAATCATGGATTACGTGCATGATTTACGCCATCAGTTATTTCCCCTCTTGAAAAACGGTTTTCTTTTCCCCATCTAAACAAAAATTTTTGTGTTTAATACCTTTATCTGGAGAAACGTTATGACGACAGCGACAGCAGAATCGCCATCTAAACAAACCATGGGCTTTCAGGCCGAGGTCAAACAATTATTGCAGTTGATGATCCATTCGCTGTATAGCAACAAAGAAATCGTACTGCGCGAATTGATTTCTAACGCATCTGATGCGGCGGATAAATTACGCTTTGAGGCCATCTCAAATGGCAGCATGTATGAAAATGACAGTGAACTAAGCATTAAAATTGCATTTGATAAAGACGCACGCACCCTGACCATTTCTGACAATGGCATTGGCATGCGCCGCGAAGAAGTCATTAATAACATTGGCACCATAGCAAAATCCGGCACCAAGGAATTCTTCCAGAACCTGACCGGTGACCAGGCCAAGGATGCTAACCTGATTGGCCAGTTCGGCGTTGGTTTCTACTCCAGCTTTATCATTGCTGACAAAGTCACGCTGATCACGCGCCGTGCAGGCGAGTCAGAAGCCATCAAATGGGAATCAGGCGGCGAAGGTGACTTTACGATTGAAGCGACCGAAAAAGCGGGTCATGGTACTGAAGTGATCCTGCATTTGCGCGAAGGCGAAGATGAGTTCCTGAATGACTGGAAACTAAAAACCATTGTCCGTAAATATTCTGACCATATCACCTTGCCGATCGTGATGAAAAAGTCAGAGTGGAAAGATGGCGAGAATGGCGAAGGCGGCAATATGGTGTCGACCGATGAGGACGAAACCATCAATACCGCTTCAGCGTTGTGGGCGCGCAGCAAGAGCGATATCACTGAAGAGGAGTACAACGAGTTTTACAAACACGTATCGCACGATTATGAAAACCCCCTGGCGTATACCCACAGTCGCGTAGAAGGCAAACAGGAGTATATTTCCCTGCTCTATGTGCCAAGCAAGGCGCCGTTTGATTTGTATGACCGCGAGCGCCGCCAGGGCATCAAGTTGTATGTGAAACGCGTGTTTATTATGGAAGACGCAGAAAAGCTGATGCCGCAATACCTGCGTTTTGTCCGCGGCGTGATTGATTCTGCCGACTTGCCCCTGAACGTGTCACGCGAGATTCTGCAAGATAGCCGCGATGTGGAAGCGATTAAAAACGGTTCAGTGAAAAAAGTGCTGAGCTTGCTGGAAGACATCGCAGAAAACAAACCGGAGGAATATAGCAAGTTCTGGAACGAGTTTGGCCGCGTACTGAAAGAAGGACCGGGCGAAGATTTTGCTAATAAGGATAAAATCGCCGGCTTGCTGCGTTTTGCTTCTACGCATGCCGATAACGATACGCAAAACGTATCGCTGAAAGACTATATCGGCCGTATGAAAGCCGAACAGGAAGTGATCTACTACATCACGGCAGATACGTTTGCGGCTGCGAAAAACTCACCGCACCTGGAAATCTTCCGCAAAAAAGGCATTGAAGTACTGCTGTTATCTGACAAGGTGGATGAATGGTTACTGGGCAGCCTGACAGAGTTTGAAGGCAAGAAATTGCAATCCATCGCCAAAGGTGATTTAGACCTGGGCAAGCTGGAAGACGAAGCAGATAAAGAAGCGCAAAAACAGGTAGAAGAAAATGCCAAAGGCCTGGTGGAACGCATCAAGGCGGCACTGGGTGATGCTGTGAAAGAAGTAAAAGTCACGCATCGCTTGACGGATTCACCGGCTTGCTTGGTAGCGGGCGAGCATGATCTGTCCGGCAACCTGGCACGTATTCTCAAAGCGGCCGGGCAACAGGCACCTGAGAGCAAACCGATTCTGGAAGTGAATCCGGCGCACAGGCTGGTGGAAAAACTTCAGGCTGAAACTGATGATGCCAAGTTCGCCGATTATGCGCATGTGCTGTTTGATCAAGCTTTGCTGGCTGAAGGCGGACAGTTGGAAGATCCTGCCAGTTTTGTGAGACGGATCAACACTTTGATTCTTTAATTTCTTTTTGCTGAGGTTCCTCGGATTGAAATTTCTTATACTGAATGAAGTGCTGATGTAATTTTTTGCAGCAAAGTCATTGTTAAATATAAAACCCGCGTCTGCGGGTTTTATATTTTATTTGGTTATATAAATATAAATTTAAAGTATTTTAAGTTATTTATTAAGGTTGGTAGATTGTAAGCCTCAATGATTGATAAGAGGCTCGATATGCGTACTAGCGTGAAACTGTTGCCATGGCTGCTCTCAATGATGGCGGGGCATGTATTTGCAACGGATGGTTATTTTGCCCATGGTTATGGTGTGAAAGGCCTGGGACTGGGTGGCGTGGGCATTGCACTGCCGCAGGATGCCCTGGCGGCAGCCACCAATCCGGCCGGGTTGGGTATCGTTGGCGATAGGATTGATTTTGGCGTCACATGGTTCAAGCCCGACCGTGATGTTCGCCTGAGTAATACTGCGGGTGGCAGCGGGGCGCTGGATGGTCGTTACGATGGCAACGATACCGAGCATTTTTTTATTCCTGAATTTGGTTATAACCGGGTGATTAATGACCGCACCACACTAGGCGTGAGTGTCTACGGGAATGGTGGCATGAATACCGACTATAAAGATGGCATTCCTTATTTCAATACGACAGGTAGCCGTACTGGGATTGACTACCTGCAAGTAGTGGTAGCACCAACTGCAACCTGGCGCGTGAATGAGCAGCATGTGTTGGGCGTGTCACTCAATCTGGCTTACCAGCGTTTTGAGGCCAAGGGTTTACAGAATTTTGACAATGCATTCTCCACGACTTCTGTAGGAAATGTCACCAATAATGGGCACGACAATTCTTATGGCGCCGGCTTGCGTGTCGGCTGGATTGGCCAAGTGAGTGATGCTGTGACGTTGGGTGCCACTTATCAAACTAAAACCTACGCCAGCAAGTTTGATAAATATAAGGGCCTGTTTGCAGAAGGTGGCGACATTGATATTCCTGCAAACTACGGTATCGGTATCGCCGTTAAAACTACTCCATCCTTAACGCTTGCTGCTGATGCGCAACGTATCCTATATTCTGATGTGGATTCGATTGGCAATTTGTCATTGAGCAATTTATTAGCTGGCAATGCGCTTGGGTCATCCAAAGGCCCAGGATTTGGTTGGCGAGACGTAACAGTCTTCAAGCTCGGTGCACAGTATTCTTATAGCGACACGTTGACATTACGCGCTGGCTACAATCATAGCTCACAGCCTGTGCGTAGCAGCGAAACTTTATTTAATATCCTGGCGCCTGCCGTTGTGCAAGATCACTTAACCTTGGGAGCTACCTACACTTTGCCGAACAAGTCTGAGCTGTCCTTCTTTTTCGCGCATGCCTTTGAAAATAAAGTGCGCGGTAGTAACTCTATTCCAACAGGTGCGCCATTCGGCGGCGGAGAGGCTGATTTGCGTATGAACCAGAATTCCCTGGGCGTTGCTTATGGTTGGGCGTTATAGGCTAAATCTCTGATTTTCTATATGATTGCCTGAGTGCGTTTCCGCTTTCAGTCATCAAAATTACATTTATCGTAATTTATAATAAAGCCATGGCACCTTCGCCGTGGCTTTTTGTCATAAAGGGCAATAGCCGCGACAGGCTTGTTTTTTGCTTTTAGGTTAGACGATCACATCCGTTATTGATTATTTCAGGGGAAGATGCATGGCCACTAATGCCAAATCCACACGCAACAAGACTAACAAAATCGAAACCATCCATAACGCTGAAGACTTTTTACTGACGCAGCTACCGATTCCGCAAGCTTTACGCAACCATCTGACATTTTCTCTGGGTAAATCCAACTCCTGGGCCACTACGCGAGATTGGTACCAAACTGCTGCCTTTACTGTACGCGACCATTTAATGAGTCGCTGGGTGATTACCCGTGACGCTTATCGCGATGCGAATACCAAGCGAGTCTATTATCTATCACTGGAATTTTTGATCGGCCGCATGCTGTCAAACGCGGCACTGAATTTGGGCGTTGCACCGGAACTAAGCGAAGGTCTGCAGGAAATCGGCCAGCAACTGGAAGGCGTGGCAGAGATGGAGCCGGATGCCGCGCTGGGCAATGGTGGCCTAGGCAGGTTGGCAGCGTGTTTCGTAGACTCCATGGCGACCATGGATATTCCGGCTACCGGATACGGCATCCGTTATGACTATGGCATGTTCAGGCAAAGTATTGAGGGTGGTCAGCAGGTTGAAAACCCGGATAACTGGCTGCGTTACCAAAATATATGGGAAGTACAGCGCCCCGAGCACACCTGCGAAGTGAAGTTTTATGGCCGGGTGGTACAAGTGCATACCGAGCGCGGCACGGAACGGCACTGGATAGATACCGCGAGTGTCGTAGCCATGCCATATGACGTGCCTGTGCCCGGTTATGGCACGCAAACGGTCAATAACCTGCGCCTGTGGTCTGCCAAAGCCGCTAAAGAGTTTGACCTGACATCATTTAATCAGGGTAACTACGATAAATCTGTCGAAGGCCGTCATGGGGCGGAGACGATTTCCCAGGTCCTGTATCCAAACGATACTTCTGAGTCTGGTAAAGAGCTACGCCTGAAGCAGCAGTACTTTTTTGTATCCGCTTCTACGCAGGATATCTTGCACCGCTTTATCACCAATAATCCGGATTGGGAAACCTTGCCGGAAAAAGTCGCCATCCAATTAAACGATACCCATCCTGCGATTGCCGTGGCTGAAATGATGTACCAGCTGATTGATCATTACCACCTGACGTGGGACAAAGCCTGGAGCCTGGTAACTAAAATATTTGCCTACACAAATCACACGCTGATGCCGGAAGCGCTGGAAACCTGGTCCGTGGATCTGTTCTCATCACTGCTGCCACGCCACCTCGAAATCATTTACGAAATCAACCATCGTTTCCTGCAGATGGTAAACCAGCATTTCCCGGGCGACAGTGGCTTGCTTAGCCGCGTTTCCATTATTGATGAAGCGAATGGACGCCGTGTGCGCATGGCTCACCTGGCGGTGGTCGGCAGTCACACCGTGAATGGCGTGGCCGCATTGCATAGTGAGTTACTGAAAACCACATTGTTTGCCGATTTCAATAAAATCTATCCGGGCAAATTTACCAATGTGACCAACGGCATCACGCCGCGCCGCTGGCTCAATCAGGCTAACCCCTTACTCACCGAGCTATTGACCAAGCACATAGGCACTGGTTTTCAGAAAGACTTGGGCCTGATTAAAAATATAGAACCGCTGGCAGACAATGTCGCCTTCAGGAAAGCCTTCCGCGAGGTTAAAGCTGCCAATAAGCAACGCCTGGCCTATAAGATCCTTCAGAAAACGGGTGTGGCGATTAACCCGCAAGCGATATTTGATGTGCAGATCAAACGTATTCACGAATACAAGCGTCAGTTATTAAATGTGTTGCATGTCATCACCCTGTACAACCGTATTCGTAGCGGCCAGGGAAAGAACCATGTGCCGCGCGTGGTGATCTTTGCCGGTAAAGCCGCCCCAGGTTACTGGTTGGCCAAACAGATCATCCGCTTGATTAATGATGTCGCGACGCTGATTAACAATGACCCGGTAGTCGGTGACCAGCTAAAAGTAGTGTTCTATCCTAACTATGAGGTGAGTGCTGCTGAAATCCTGTTTCCGGGTGCCGATTTGTCCGAGCAGATTTCTACCGCCGGCACAGAGGCGAGTGGCACCGGCAATATGAAGATGGCACTCAATGGTGCGCTGACTATAGGCACGCTGGATGGGGCCAATGTGGAGATCAAAGAGGAAGTCGGCGACGAGAACATCTTTATCTTTGGCCTGACTACACCTGAGGTCGCACAAATCAAAGCCAGCGGTTATAACCCATGGGATTATTACAATGGTAACGCTGAACTGAAACAGGTCATCGACATGATAGGCAATGGCTTCTTTTCAGTCGGCGAACCCAATCGTTATCAGGCGATTGTCGATACCTTGTTGCACAAAGGCGATCATTACCTGTTGCTGGCGGACTATGCGGCTTATGTCGAGACACAGGAAAAAGTGGCTGCCTTGTACCAGGATGAAGAGGCCTGGTCACGTGTGGCTATCTTGAATGTAGCGCGCATGGCGAAGTTTTCCAGCGACCGTACCATTGGTGAATATGCAAATCGCATCTGGAAGGTGGAACAATTTAAAGTTTGATTCTTCATGTTGTTTAAAGTACTTGTTCACAAAGCAAGTCTCTATGGACTTGCTTTGTGCTTTATGGGTACACTGGAACTAGCTTTTTGGATGGAGAAGCGTAATGAAAAAAACAGCATATATAATAGTATTTGGCCTGATGATTGCCAACGCACATGCGCTTGATCTCAACAGCCTAGGTGATGTCGTTAATAAAGTAAGAGGCGGTTCCGCAACTGGCAATGATGCTGCTGTCAGCAATTTAACCGACAAGGAGACAAATGATGGTCTCAAGCTGGCTCTTAACCAGGGTGTGACCAAAGCCGTGGATGTGCTTGGTGCGACAGATGGCTTCCTGGGTAATAAAGAAGTGAAGATTCCGTTGCCAGACTCATTGAAGAAAATAGAAAAAGGTATGCGAATGGTTGGAATGGGTGGTCAGGCGGATGATCTGGTGCTAAAAATGAACCGTGCTGCCGAGCAAGCAGTGCCGGAAGCCAAGACATTGTTGGTTAACTCCATCAAGCAAATGAGCCTTGCCGATGTCAAAGGCATACTGACCGGTCCGCAAGATGCAGCGACGCAATATTTCAAAAAAACCACTTCTACAGATATGGCTGCAAAATTCCTGCCTATTGTGCAAAAAGCAACCGCCAATGTGCAATTGGCCGACACCTATAACAAATATGCAGAAATGGGCAGCCAGTTTGGTGTGGTGAAAAAGGAAAGCGCAAACATCAATCAATACGTCACTCAGAAAGCACTGGACGGCGTTTACCTGATGGTGGCAAAAGAGGAAGCCGCCATTCGCCAAGACCCTCTGGGACAGGCCAGCAACTTGTTGAAAAAAGTATTTGGTGCAGCTAAGTAATCTTATTAGAGAATAGTAAGTCCTCTTGGAAAATAGTAAGTCCTGGTTCAGTAAAAGGCGCCGCTTACTAGCGGCGTCTTTTACTTTATTGCGCGGCCACTGAACGCCTTAGTCCTGTAAGTATTTTCCGATTGGTGTTGACACACCTTTCAATTCTTTGCTATAGTCTCACCTCTCGACGCAACACAAGTTTTACTAGTCGATTCGGACGCGGGATGGAGCAGTCTGGCAGCTCGTCGGGCTCATAACCCGAAGGTCACAGGTTCAAATCCTGTTCCCGCAACCAAGCAAATTAATTCGTTTTATATTGAAATAAATTTCCTGCTTGACCGATGCAAATTGCGCTGTATAATGCGCACCTCGTTGACGCAAAGCGTTGATGTTGAAGGCCCTGGTGGCCGTGTTCTTTAAAAATTCGGATGACTGATAAGTGTGGGTGTTTGTAGTTGGGTGAAGCGCATTTAATGCGTAGAAGCCTCAGAAAA
>DATHWT010000118.1:0-4877 GCA_035460345.1 Methylophilus sp.
GGTGTGTAACGGTTAGACGCATGCTCCTCGTTCAACGCATCTTTGTGCACCAGGTCGGTCGTGCGCAATATCGAGCCGAACATATCCAGCAGTGGTGCCTTGATCTGCGTCAGCCCGGCCGGATTGGTATTCAGCGCACTGGTATCACGTGCCACCGCCACATCGGCACCGGCCATCAGGCTGGATTCAGCACCAAAGCCGATCAGGTTGATGCCATTGGTGGCATGTGCGGCACAGCTGAACATAGTCAAAGCCAGCACGCTCGAAATGCGTAGGGTAGAGAGGCAGGAGTAAGTCATTGTGGATATCTATTTATGCGTTAGCCGCATTTTCGCATAATCAAATAAAACTGAGTTGCGATAATAGAGTGGTAATTACGTGGTATTTTTCCGAGAAATAAACGTAGGCCTTACGCAAAAACTATGTAACAAGAGCGTATTTAATTGCAAAAGAACACATATAGCTTTGCTGTACGTAAGACTCATGAAATGTATATAATGAGAATAGTTATCATTATTCTGCGGATAGTATGTCCTTTCAAGCGCCGGTCGCCCAGCAGAGCATTGCAGCACTTTACACTGACCACCATGGCTGGCTATTAGGTTGGTTGCATCGTAAGCTGGACTGCCCGCATTTAGCCACCGATTTAACACATGACACGTTTTTGCGGGTGATCGCCAGGCAATCATCGCCGGATTACCGTGAGCCAAAAGCGTATCTCACCACCATTGCACGAGGCCTGCTGATAGACCACTGGCGCAGGCAGGACGTTGAGCGTGCATGGCTGGAAACGCTTTCGGTATTGCCGCAACCGCTGGTTTCTTCACCTGAAGAACATATGCAGGTGCTTGAAGCCCTCTATCAGGTTGATCAGTTATTGAATAAGCTAAAGCCCAAAGTGCGCGAAGCTTTTCTGTTATCTCAACTGGATGGGCTGACCTACAGCCAGGTTGCAGAAAAACTTGGCGTGGGTGAGCGCATGGTCAAAAAATACATGGCTCAGGCTATGCTGGTCTGTTTGTCAGAAGACCATGTCTGCGCTGTTTAGAATATGACCAGGGAACAGCTGATCCTAAGCCAGGCCTCAGAATGGTTTGCGATATTGCAGGATAAAAACTGCAGCGAGGCTGATTACCGACAATGGCAAGCCTGGTTAGCACAAGATGCTGCGCATGCGCGAGTCTGGCAACGTGTCGAAGCTTTAAGCAAGCCATTTCAAACGCTGGCAGAAACGGTGCCGCCAAGCCTGGCGCGCGAGACCTTAGATCAAGTCAAACATTCTGGCCGTCGCCAGGCATTGCGCTTACTTGGGTTAGGCGGTAGCGTCATCGCCACTGGCTTATTACTGCGTTACAGCTTGCCATGGCAGGTATGGCGGCATGAATATGCCTTGGCGCATGCCGCTTACCGTACCCGCCTGGGTGAGCGGTTACAGTTTAAGTTAGCAGATGGCACCATGCTGACACTCAACACTGCCAGTATGGTTGATGTTGAATATAATGAACATTTGCGGCGTATCGTATTGCATCAAGGCGAGATACATGTGGCGTCAGCCCATGACAACAGTGCAAAAGCGCGCCCCCTGGTCGTGGATACCCCGACAGCACGCATCACTGCATTAGGGACGCGGTTTACTGTACGCAGTGACCTGCAATCCGGCCACGTGGCCGTCTTTGAAGGGTCTGTGCAGGTCGCTCCTGAAGAAACTGCGGCAGTACTTGTCAAAGCCGGCCAGCAGGTACGCTTTGCCACAGGGCAAGTCACTCAGGATGGCGCTGCCGAACTGGCGCGTGAGGCCTGGTCGGCGGGAAAACTGGTGGCAGATAATATTGCATTAAGTGCGTTTGTCGAAGAGTTATCCCGCTACACGCCTGTTACCATCACTGTCAGTCCTGACGCAGCACAGCTACGGCTGGTGAGTGTGTATTCGATAGCCAATCCAGTCAGTGATGTCCCCATGATCTTGACGGCACTGGAACATGCATTGCCTGTACATATCCAGAAAACTTCGCCAACAAATTTAAATATTATTCTCCGCTAAGGTATTTCCCGCTAAGGTATTTCTGGATAAGTATTATTTTCCGTTAAACAGTTCCCCTTTTTGCAAGTTATCCGGCATAGCAGATGAAAGTATCTGAAAAGTTTAAATCTGGAGCCTGATTTTATGCAAAAACCTTCTCTGAAACCCCGGCGCATTTTGGCCACAGCCGTCAGTGTTGTCTTCACAACTGCCGCGATGGCAAGCCTTGGCCTGGTCATGCCTGCTTATGTACAAGCTGCGGAAGCCAGTTACAATTTCAATATCCCCGGTGGTGCTTTATCCACCGCATTGACTCAAGTCGCTTTAACCACAGGTGTAAACCTGACGGCAGATGCTGCACTCACTAATGGTAAAAAAGCCGCCACATTGAAAGGATCTTTTACGCTGCAACAGGCGTTGTCGAAATTACTTGCCGGGAGTGGTTTAGAGGCGGTGCAATCTGGCAATGGCTTTGTATTGCGCACTGCCGTGGTTGCAGCACCAGCAGCCAAAAGTGACGATGTGCTGCCGGAAGTCAACGTCAATGCCAAGGTAGAAAAAGAGCACGCCTATGGGCCGGTGATTGGTTATGTGGCCAAGCGCACAGCCACTGCGACCAAAACCGATACACCCATTATTGAAACACCGCAGTCGATTACCGTGATTACTGCTGACCAGATCGCTGACCAGAAAGCCATGTCTATCCAGGAAGCCTTGCGTTACAGTGCCGGTGTCGTTGCGGACCAGTATGGCCAGGATTCACGGTCTGATGGCTATGCCATTCGCGGCATGGATGCGGTGCAGTATCTGGATGGCCTGCGTCAGATCAACACATTCTATTCAGAAACAACACGGCCAGATCCTTACATGATGGAACGGATCGAAGTACTTCGTGGGCCAGCAGCCACTTTGTACGGGCAGGGTGGTGTAGGTGGCATTATCAACCTGGTCAGTAAACGGCCACTGACCGAAGCACGCCGTGAGATCGGCGTGTCGCTCGGTAATTATGACTTTAAGCAGATACAGGCCGATTTCACTGGCCCGGTGGCAGATAGTGATAGCTTGTTTTACCGGCTGGTGATGGTTGGTAAGGATACCGATACGCAGGTGGATCACGTTTACCAGAAACGTACGCTGTTTGCGCCGTCACTGACCTGGAAGCCGAATGACAAGACCAACCTCACCTTAATTGCACGCTATCAACTGGACGACTCGTTACCGACGCCGCAATTCCTGCCTGTCTACGGCGTGCTGAGGCCAAATCCTAACGGGCGTATTCCTTATGATAATTATTTAGGTGAGCCCGGATTTGATAAATACATCAGTGAATCAACCCACCTGGGCTATATTTTCGATCATCAGGTGAACGACACCTGGGCTGTGCGTCAAAACCTGCGCTGGACTAAAAGCCGTAATAACTACAGTTCGTTATATGTGAACTCGTTTACGTTTAATCCGGATGTAAATCCTTTCCCAACGTCTGATCAACGCACGTTACCGCGCTACTATGATGTATCGAAAACACAAACCTACACACTCAACGTAGATACCAATGCCAAAGCGCAATTTGATATCGGCAACACCTTCCATACGGTGCTGGTCGGTCTTGATTATGCCCGTTTCCGCAAAGTCGGCGTCGCGGGGTTCGATGCCGGCAATGCGAACCTGATCGATATCTATGATCCTGTCTATGGCAATATCGATTCGGTGGCCACATTGTCGGCAGTGCCTGAAACGAAGGTGATGCAGACTGGCCTGTATTTGCAGGACCAGATCAAGTTCGATCAGCACTGGGTGCTGACGGCTGGTTTGCGCCGTGACAAGGCAGAAAACAACAGCGAAGGTGTCATCCCGCAGGAAACTTATAAAACGACGCAGCGCTATGGCTTGAACTACCTGTTTGATAATGGCTGGGCGCCATACGTCAGTTACGCAGAGTCATTCCTGCCGCTGACTAACCTGTCGGTCAATGGCGGCTATCTGAAACCGCAGGAAGGCAAGCAGTGGGAGGTAGGCCTTAAATACATGCCTGCAAACTCACCGACACGCTTTACCATTTCCGCTTACGATCTTGAAGATGAAAATCGTCCCATCTTTGTCATGAGCAATCTCTACACGCAAAAAGGCAAAATCACTTCGCGCGGGATTGAAGTGGAAGCTGCGACCAGTTTTGGTGATCGCTGGGATGTGATCGGTTCTTACAGTTTCACCCAGGCTAAATATGGGATCACCGACAACCCACTGGAAAAAGGGCAGCAGGTTGAAGCCATTCCTAAACACCTGGCTTCAGGCTGGCTGACCAAGCGATTTTCCATTGGCGATATCAGCGGGTTCAGGGCAGGGTTGGGCGTTCGCTATATCGGTGAATCCTTCAATTCCACCCATATCGTGAAAACCCCTGATGTGACACTGTTTGATGCAATGCTAGGCCTGGATTACGGTAACTGGCGGTATGCACTGAACGCCAGCAACCTGACTGACAGGGAATATGTCTCAACCTGCCTGACACGAGGCGATTGCTGGATAGGTGCACGACGCGCCGCCATCGCCACTGCAACATATACCTGGTAATTTTGGTATGAGTGCTTAAATCAACGCAGGCGGATACCGAACCAGGTTTTACTCACTTGCATTTGATTGTTTAAAGACCGGCCATCATGGCCGGTCTTTTGCTTTTTAAGAGGCGAATCAAGATGTTTCAGCTTTGTAACATTCAATGCGCAATTCAATCAAAAATGCAATGCATTTTCTCAAAATTTTATTAAAAAAATTCTTAAAACATATTCTTTAATAGAAACAGTACCTTGTATAGGAAAGCTAGACTTCACAACTATATCTTGTGTTTTGTCTGATTGAA
>DATHWT010000119.1:0-20490 GCA_035460345.1 Methylophilus sp.
CGCAGGCTGTGATCCAGCCGGGCAATCGAGAGGGGCAATGCCTGGATCAAGGTATTCAGTTCGGTTTGGTTTTGTTGCTGGATTTGCTTCAGGTTCTGCGAGTATTGATCGAAAGTGAACACAAACGTCAGCCTGGATAAAAGTGTATAAGCAATCAGCGTAAACACATGGCTGGCCAGCTCGCCGAGGTCAGAGCCTGCCGCGTGCGAGTGCAGGCAAAGCAGGCTCAGCCCGGAAAACACACAGGTGTAGGCCAGCAGGCAGGCACGCTCGTGTTGCAGCAGCGTGGCTGTGGATTGCGAGAGTAATAAATAGGCAAGCGCCATATACAGCAAAGCCACCATGTAACCCGCTATGGCGTAAACAAACATGGAATCAGCCGATTGCACCTGGCTGGAAGGGATATACGGCTCGGTGAATAACACTAAAACCACGGCCAGGCTCAAACCCGCAATCAGCAATGTCTGGCGGCTGGCGCGAAGCTTGATACCAAACGTCAATGCGGCATACACCATGATCTCGAACAGCCGGGCGTAGAACAGGAATACCGTGGTTTTATGCGTAGGGTCGAAAATATGGTCATTGACGAAACCGTACAAATAAGCCGCGTGCATGATAACCACCAGTGAAAAGCCGGTAAGCAGGATATGATTCACGTTTCTTTCCGCCCCGGCGCGCGCGAACCCCAGGCCTGCCGGCAGGCTGTTCCATGCGGTTATCGCAATCAGTGCCGAAATCACGATCACAAACAATTCGGCCAGTAGCTGGATCTCTATCAGCATTTCTGAAACCAGTGGCGACAGCACATGTTGCGGCACTACGTATACAGTCAGTGTCATCATGACTGCCGCAGCGACAAGGTGTCTTAGACTAAAAAATGCCTTCATGTGTTACCTGCTTATGATTCAGGGCAAAAGTGGTAAAGGCCTCTCCAAACAAGGGCATGGAGATCAGGTAGCCTTGAAGCTCATCAACACCGCAGGCGACCATACAAATGCGTTCATCTTCCGACTCTATGCCTTCAGCCACGGTCCTGATGCGCATATCTTTCGCCATCTGGATAGAGGCGCGGATAATCGGCAGGCTGCCTGTGCGTATGCTTTGCACAAAGCTGCGGTCAATTTTCAGTTCATGTATCGGTAGCGTATGCAGCAGGCTGAGAGAGGAGTAGCCAGTGCCGAAATCGTCAATCGACAGTTCAACCCCCAGTTGCCTGAGTTTTCTCAGTTTCTCAATGGTGAGCGCAGGCCGCAGCATGGCGGCAGATTCTGTAATCTCGAAGCAGATCGAATCCGGCGGAACTTTGTATTTTTTCAGCAGGGAAGCAATGGTTTCCACTAAGTCCGGTTGCTCAAGCTGGTAAGGCGACAGATTAATCGAAAGCCGCAGATGCAGGTGGTCGGCTATCCAGCGCACTTGTTGCGCCAGGGATTGGTGCAGGATCAACTGGCCAATGGCATTGATCAGCCCGTATTTTTCAGCGATGGGAATAAACTTGGCCGGACTGATGAACTGGTTATCGCCAGTGCTCCAGCGCAGCAGTGCTTCGGCACCGATCAGCTCGCCGGAATTGGCATCCACCTTGGGCTGGAACGCCAGCCTGAATTCCGAGTCATGGATGGCTTTTCGCAATTGGCCCTGGATTTCCAGTTCGTCACGGGTATCTTTCAGCATGTGTGGCTCGAAGCTGAGCCAGCTGACGCTACTGCGCTGCGCATAATCACAGGCCGAACGCGACATGGAAGGCAGTTGCGTCAGTTCACCATAAGAGTTGGCGGTGGCAAATCCGATCTGGCAGCCCACCGAAATAGACTTGCCGTCGATTTCAAAAGACTGCGAAATGTGTTCACTCAGTTGAGAGGCAAACGCCGGGATATCCGGAATGTAGTGGGTGGACAATATCTCGAATACATTCTCCGATGCGCGGTAAAGCGTGGTGTTTTGCAGCTTATGGCCTTTGATACGGTCTTTCATCAGGTGGATGACTTTATTACCGAACTCCTGCCCCCACGAGTCGCAGATAGACTCATAACTGACCAGCAGGATTTTGATCAGGTGCGCATGGTTGTGGTTGGTTTTGACCAGTTCGCGCAGTTTTTGGTCCAGCGCATTCCGGTTAGGTAACTCTGTAATGGTGTCGACGAATAACAGTTGTTCCAGTAACTCTGTCCGATTGGTCAGGTTGCGGTTCTGCTCCTGCAGCTTCGATTCTATGCGTGCTTCAATATTGCTGGTGAACATCATGCTGGCGGCAAGAATCAGCCCGCAGATAATCACGATAGTTGCCAGTGTGCCGGTAGAAAACGCCGCGTTGTTAATGCAAAAGCTGCCTTGCGGATAGCTGGCACCAATCACGCCGGTGTAATGCACAAAAAATAAAATCACTCCCAGCGCCAGCGCAACAAAAAAGCGCACATTTCGTTTTTTATCAGCCGGTAACCTGTTCTTCCACTGTGTCCACGCTACGGCACTTAAGCTCAGCACAATAGCGAGCACCAGGGACACCAGTACCCACGCCCAGTCCCATTTTGCACTAGGCACCGTCTGCGCAGAAAATATCCCCAGGTAATGCATGATGCCCAGGCCTATGGTGAACCCGAGTGCACGCAGCACAATGTAAGTCGAAAGAAGTGAGGTTTTCATCCTGAAAGCGGAAATCAGCGAGTAGGCTGCCAGGATGGAAATAATCAGGGAGGTGAAGGTGAGGGTGGTGTCAAAGTAAAGCGTAAAGCCCGGGTGCCAGCCCAGCATGCCGATAAAATGGAAGGCCCAGATGCCAAAGCCGAGTAGCAATGTTTGCCAGATACGCCACTTGCGGGCATTCAGGTAATCCAGGCTGCGGATGGTGGACTCAATCACGAGTACCCCCCACCAGATACTGCATGACATCAGCAGTGATAGCAGTACTACAAACGGGTTATTTTGCCCCGTTAAAAAGTAGCCTAGTGTCGACATAGATTCCTTGCTCTGATCCTGTACAGGAAACGTTAATCCAGAAAAACGTCAAAAAATCAGATAAATGCAAAGATGCTGATCAGCATGTGTGACTTGCCAGGCTGGATCAATTGCATCTTTTGCAAGGGTGTTACCTATTACCGCAGAGATGACATGTTTAAAGCGTATGCCGACACGGCTTTAAATACGTATGTAATTAACCATCTCTCCAGCACATGATAGCATTGCATTTTTATTTATATCAATGTAGTTATGAAGTTAAAGAAAAATATTTTTACATTCGCTTATTGTTTCTCACTTTTTCTGCCGCAAGTCCTGCTGACAACGCAAGCTTCAGAAGAGCCGGTTTTCCGTGAAACGGATGCGGCACACAGCGATCGCTTATTGAGAATCCCAGAACCTATGGTGTATGACCTGGTCCGTCCGCTGGGAGTAAGGCAGGGAGATATTGAAGTCAACGCGCTGGTGGATATCAACCGGCAAACTGACGATGTCAGTTGGGCGCCTGAAGTGGAATATGGCCTGGCTGATGACCTGGCGCTGGAGCTTGAATTACCTTTTGAAGATGCCAGCCATGAAAGGTACAAGGTGGCCATTCAGAAAACCCTGGGCATTTATAACCACCTCGGCATGGCTAATGGCTGGCAGGTGTTTGTTGACCTCAACAAACACACTAAAACCCTTTCCGGGGATGCCACGTATATCCATGCTGTACGCTGGGCTGATCAATGGTCTTCGCTGAGTATGCTGGGCTTGCGCATCCATGGCATCAATCGCAGTGCCGAGGTCGAATATCTGCTGAACAATACGGTGTTTTATGATGTCTCGGCCAGGTTGACCCTGGGCCTGGAACTGAATCAGGAAGTCAGCACTGGCGGGACATGGCGTTACCGGCTGACGCCGCAGGTGCACTATGATATCGACCAGCATTACACCATACAGGCAGGTGCTGCGGCCTCGACACTCAATGCCACCGGCAAAACAGAAAAACTATGGAGTTTCAGGTTGATCCGCGTGTTCTAATGACGATTGCCCGCACCGGATTTACAATACCTGTTCACTACTTGGTTTTTCTGCTTATTCAAGCAGATCATTTTTGAAGATATTGAAAATTTGGATAGGGGTAGGTCATGAGTCGTTTATATGGAGAAGTGCATCGCAAGGTGCAGGATGAGCAAGGCACCCGGAAACTGGCTGACAGGATAGAGGAAATCGCCTGTAAAACCGACATTGATGCCGATGCCCAAGGGTTTATTGAATCGCTGGATATGTTTTTCCTCTCTACGGTGGACCACAACGGGCGGCCCACGGTATCTTACAAAGGTGGTTTCACCGGCTTTGTCAAAGTGATCGATGCCCAAACACTGATCTTTCCGGTGTATAACGGCAATGGCATGCAGCTGTCAGTGGGCAATATGGTGGCGAACGCCGATATCGGTATGCTGTTTATTGCGTTTGATAAGCCGCATCGCATCCGCTTGCAAGGCGTGAGTGCCGTTTCCAAAGATCCGCAGCTACTGGCCTTGTACCAGGAGGCGGAATTTGTCGTCAAAGTCACGCTGTCCGAATTGTGGCAAAACTGCCCGCGTTATATTCATCGTTACACGCGCGAAAGCCAGTCGCGTTATGTGCCGGTTGCGCAATGCCAAACGCCATTAGCCGAATGGAAACGGTTTGAGTTTATGCAGGACGTACTGTCAGAAGATGACGCCAGGAAAGCGCAGGAGTCAGGCTTTATCCAGGTGGAAGACTGGGTAGAAAAAATCAAGGCTGGCGCACCGGATGTCTGATTTTTGCCTAAGGCGGTAAATATATTGTGATCATTAATATTAAATTAATTCTATGGAGATGGTTTTAATTTTTGATATCCCGCATAATCGATTGAAAAATCCAAACAACAATTATTCCATGTGACGAAAGTTGAATTGATGTAAGTGGTCACACCTATTCGACATGTCTTCTTTCATTCGCAACTCACTCTTTTTATTCTTTAGCCTGACAAGTGTTTGTAAGGCTATTGTCACGCCAGAAAACGCCATCACGGTCATCAGTGATGATAATTATCCGCCTTATTTATTCAAGGATGATCAGGGCAACACCGTAGGTATCGTGGCGGATTACTGGAAACTCTGGGAGCAGAAAACCGGTGTCGATGTCACGCTGGTATCTACCAATTGGGAAATGGCGCAACAGCAATTGTTGAGCGGACATGCGGATGTGATCGAGATGATTTTCCGCAACCCCGAGCGCGAAACCAAGTATGCTTTTTCAGCGCCTTATGCCACTGTCACCGTTGGTGTTTACGCGCATCAAAGCATGAGCGGATTGATCTCAGCCGAATCGCTGGCGGGCTTTACCGTGGGTGTGCAAAAAGGCGATGGCTGCATTTTCCAGCTCAAAGAAGCCGGGGTGAAGTCTTTCAGGGTATACAACAGTTATGACGAGATTATCCAGGCGACCCTGAACCAGCAAGTCATGATCAGTTGCATGGATGATTATCCTGCCCGCTACTATCTATACCGACTAGGTGCGGAGAGCAGCATCCTGCGCGCATTTACCCTGTATCACGGCAAATTCCATCGCGCAGTCAAAAAAGACAATCCTCACATACTCACCCTGATTGAGCAGGGTGAAGCAAGCATCACCCCCGCTGAGCTGGCGGCGATTGAATCAAAATGGAAAGGCAGCCATGTGCCCCGCAATGCCTACTCCAGGCAGACCATACTCGCGCTGGCATTTGTGCTGGTGATGGCTGTGGTACTCGTGTTGCTGGTGTTCACCTTGCGCGTCGCCGTCAGGCGCAAGACGGCAGAGATCGAGAGTAAAAGCCAGGAAATCGAAAACCAGCGTTTGCGCCTGAGCGAGATCATTGATGCGACCCGAGCAGGCACCTGGGAGTGGAATATGCAGACGGGTGAATGCCAGTTTAATGCGCGCTGGGCCGAGATTGCCGGCTACACGCTGGACGAGCTCAAGCCCCTGTCGCTTGAAACAGCGACGCGCCTGATGCATCCGGATGATTTGCAGACTGCCATGCAATTGATAGAACGCCACCTCAACCGCGAGATGGATTTTTATGAGTGCGATATCCGCATGCGCCACAAAGATGGGCGCTGGATCTGGGTGTCTGACCGCGGCAGCCTGATCTCGCGCACGCCTGAAGGTGAGCCGCTGGTCATGCACGGTACGCATTTCGATATCACCGAGAAAAAAGCCGCCGAAGAAGCGATCTGGCGGCAGGCCAATTATGATAGCCTGACGCAACTGCCTAACCGGCATTATTTCAATAAGCGCTTGGTGGAAGCGATACAGGAAGCCACCTTGAAACAACAGCGACTGACGCTGCTGTTCCTCGACCTTGATCAGTTTAAAGATGTTAACGATACGCTTGGTCATCACAGAGGCGATGATTTGCTGATCGAAGTCGGGCGGCGTATTCGACAAAACCTGACCGAGGCCGCCACCGTGGCCCGCCTGGGTGGCGATGAGTTTGCCGTGATCCTGCCGGATGATGTGGCCGATCTGCAAACGCTGTGCAACCAGTTGCTGCAGCATATTTCCCACGCATATATCCTGGGTGGCGAGCGCATATTTGTCACCGCCAGTATTGGTATCAGCCAGTTTCCGGATGATGCCGTCAATGCCGAGGAGATGATCCAGCACTCTGATCAGGCCATGTATGAAGCAAAAAGCCGGGGGCGGAACAATGTGCGCTATTTCTCGCTGGCGATGCGCGATGCGCTGGCCCAGCGCACTTCACTGGCCAGGGATCTGCGAACAGCGGTAGAGAACAATGAGTTACGTGATCATTACCAGCCGATTATCTGCCTGCGTAGCGACAGAATCGTCAAAGCTGAAACCTTGATGCGCTGGCAACATCCTTCGCGCGGGTTGATCAGTCCCGCCTTATTTATCCCGGTGGCAGAAGAGACCGGCGAAATCATCCGTATGGGTGACTGGATTTTCCGGCAGGCAGCGCAAAATGCATTGAAATGGCAGGCGCTGGTAGGTGATGAGTTCGCTATCAGCGTCAACAAGTCACCGATGCAGTTTATCGAGCCCTCGGCCATGAGCAGCGACTGGATGCAGCTGATGCAAGAAATCGGACTGGATGGCAAGCGCATCGTGGTCGAAATTACCGAAGGCCTGTTGCTGAATCCTGACCCGGTAGTAGAGCAACGCCTGTTGCACTTCAGGGATATGGGCATACAGGTCGCGATTGATGATTTTGGCACCGGCTATTCTTCTTTATCTTACCTGAGCAAGTTTGATATTGATTACCTCAAGATTGACCAGTCATTTACACGCGAGCTGAACGATGGCAACGAAAGCTATGTGTTATGCGAGGCGATCATCGTCATGGCGCATAAGCTGGGCCTTAAAGTGATTGCCGAAGGCGTGGAAACCGCCTTGCAGCGCGACCTGCTGCGTGACATCCATTGTGATTATGCCCAGGGATTCTTCTACTCGCCGCCTGTCCCGGCAGACGCATTTGAACAACTACTCCAAGCTGAATCTCAAAAAGCTGATCCTGCAGCGCCTCAAGCCAATATCTGCTAATCCCTGTTTAACGCTTCTTCCTCGCCTAACTTTCGATATACCCACAAAGTAAAAGTAGTTAAAAGCGCGAGCTAAATACAGTTGTATTCATTAGCATGCCACCTCTTATGAACGTCCTGTTCCCAGCCATTCAATATTCAGTTCTCTGATAGAAAGCCATATGAAGTTAATCATCCAGCGTTTAGCGATCACCGTATTTTCACTACAGGCATTGAGTGCCTCAGCAGGTGTTCTTGATTTAGGCGTCGCCGGTCAATTTAATGTGTTTGTGTTTGAAAACTTTACCAGCAGCAATAGTGATGTCGAGGGTGCCGTGGCTGTCGGTGGTCACTTTAATGCATCGAGTTATGCTGTGAATGAGCGTAACAAAGCCGTTGCAGGCAACTCACTGCTGGTGGCAAAGAGCCTGACTTTTACCAACGGCAGCGTGAAGAACGGTAATATCGATGTCGCCGGGGCTAAAACCACTTCAGGCTTTGGCTTTGCGGGTGCTTACACCAATAGCAGCCCTGTCAATTTCGCCAATGAGCGCACTTATCTGGAAAACCTGTCGCTAAGCCTGAATAACCTGAACAATACAGGTGTTGCCACCTATCACTATTCTGGTTTGCAGCTCACCGCCGGTAACAGCACTGATGCACAGGTTTTTGACATCGACGGTAGCTTGTTTAACACCAGAAACAATACTTCTTTCAGTGGTTTCGCCAATGGTCAGACCATCATCCTGAACATTTCCGGTAATGACTTGAAGTTTGATGGCGGCACCGGTACGGATTTTGGCAAGTATGGTTTCAATGTCATCTATAACTTCTACCAGGCGACTTCGTTGAATACCGGTTCCGGTGCCACCGGCTCTATCCTTGCGCCGTTGGCAGATATTACCGGCGGCTATGCGGCGATCAATGGCAACGTGATTGCCAAGAGCTGGAACACTAATACACAGGTGAATGTGAACGGTATGTTTAAAGCCGCCGAAGTAGCCGGGTTAACAGTGACGCCAGTGCCTGAGCCTGAATCTTATGCCTTGTTGCTGGTGGGCTTAGGCTTGGTTGGCTTGCTAGCGCGCAGGCGTAACGCGATTGTTTGATTGTAGTTAGTGACGCTCATTGAGCGTGACCAATAAAAAAAGACTCAAACAAAGCTTGAGTCTTTTTTTATTCAGCCTTGCATTAGAACTTGAGACGCAGACCAGCACCTACGCTGCTGACATCACGATAAGTAGTGGCACTCGGGTATTTGTCACCTGAAAAATGGTTGGTGGTGTAAGCCACATAAGTATCAAAGCGCTTGTTGAACCTGTAATCAGCCATCGCCGTCCAGGTATCAATCTTGCCCTGCGAATTGGTTGACACTGTCGGGCCTTCAATGGCGTCGGCTTTTGTTTCATAAAAGCCAATGGAAGTGGTCAGTCCAGCCAGTACCGGCACACGTTGCGCAAAGTCAAAGTTGGCCCCCAGGTAATACACATGATTATCCTGTTTAAAGCCTGGCTGCAATGCCGAGGTAGCAACGCCGCCAAACACTGTTTGATCATAAAGATGATGGTAGGTGATGGTAGGTGATGAAGAAGGTTTTAACTGATACCACTCCATGCCGCCTATGATTTTCAGGTCTTTGGTCGGTGACCATCTGCCTGTCAGCAAGGCGGCTTCTGTATTCAGCAGCGACACTGCAATAGTGTCATTCGCTAAAGGATTGCCAGGTGCGGCAGTGCCAGAACGTACGGAGTCGAAAAATTTATCATAGGCAAACTGAACGCCAAACGCACTGCTTTCGTAGCCCAGTTGCGTCGTAAAGCCGTTGCCATCGCCTGTGCCTGCCGAATTGCCAAACTGGTTGATCACGGCATAATTGATTTTGTCGTGATCTTCCAGCTCGTAAACATTGGCGTATTTAACCGAGTTTTTCATACGCGAGTTTTCAGACACGCCACCACCACCGCCCACGGTACCGCTTTCGCCCAATGGTGAGAAACTGTCTGCTTTGCCATTCGGGTCATAAGTGACAGTGATTTCAAAGAACGGGTTGTATTGGGTACCGTAGGTCAGTTTGCCCAATGAACCGCCATCGATCCCGGCCCACGCCTGGCGTGTAAACAACTCACCGTTCATGGATGAGTTGGTGCTGACGCTGGAGTTGGCATTAGTGCCGGAATTATCTGCCAGCGTTTGCGCCGCATCATGCAATTTCATATCCAGCGTATTAAAGCCTGCTTCAAATTGATAGATGAACTTAAAGTCATGGTCCCATGCCTGCAGTTTAGCGACTTCACCTTTGAAGCCAAGACGTGATCCCTGCCAGCCACCATTGACCCAGTTGGTTCTTGAAGTGGTCCTGGGCGTCTTTTTTGCACCGGCATAAGGATAAAAGTTATTCGCTAATTCATAGCTCTCGGGTAAGGAGTGATTAATATGGGTCAGGCCGATATCGACCAAACCATACACCTGGAAATAGGAAGGATGATCACCGAGGTCAAAATTGATCCTGAATGGGTTATCGTCATTCATGAAACGTGACACAAAAGAAGGTGATTCCTGCGGAGCAGTAGTGGGCTGATCCGCAGGATTTTGCGCCTGAGCGGCAAATGCCTGATTAATGATAAGTGGCAGGAATGCTAGTTTAAAAAAATGCTTGATGGTCATCCATTATCCTTGAGAGCGATGTTGCTGGTTATTACAAAACAGCAATTTTCGTTTTCGTGTGTGAATGTTAGATGACAGCTGGCTTACATAAACCTGACAAGTTGAAATGGGCGACTGCAAGTAAAGAAAAAGCCGTGCCTTTCAGAGGCACGGCTTGTGTAAAAACGAGTGGATAAGCTAGAAATTATAGGCAAATTGCAGGCTTAAAATATCAGCGCTACCTTCATATTTTCCTGCGAGCAGTCCTCGTGTCGGACGCTGGTCATCGTTGATACGCGCATCCTTGATAAACAGGTGCGTATAGCCGATATCCAGTTTGGTCTGCGGGTTATATTGCCAGCTGGCGCCTAAAGAGAGCCAGATGCGATCATTGCCGGGGATGCGCGCAGTACGGTGTTCGTTATCAATCGCTTCATCATCATATGCCAGGCCGGTACGCAGTTTAACCGTGTCGGAGTAGAGGTAATTCATGCCAACCGAGTAACGTAATACGTTGTTCCAGTGTTCGGTGATAGCGGGACCTACTGTGGTATTGCTGCCATTCTCACGAATGATTTTCAGTTCCTTGAACTGGCTCCAGCGAGTCCAGGTGACATCCGTCAACAATTCCCACTGATCATTCAAGTGGCTGAAAGCACTGAAAGAGAATGTTTCAGGTAATGTGAGATCTGCCGAGATATCGGTATTAAGTGTAGACCCCGGAACGCCGTTTGCAAGGGTGAATGGTGAGCGTACGTCACCTTTTAAATGCTGTTCCACCTTGGAGCGGTAAGCGACCCCGAAGCGCGTGTCAGGCGTTGCCTGGTAAATCGCGCCCAGATTGTAGCCAAAGCCCCAGTCATCACCCTTGTTCTTGACGCCTGGGCCAGTGCCGATATTTGCCCGGCTGGTCAGTTCGGCTTCTGCCCACATAGCCGAAATGCCGAAGCCTAGCGACCATTGGTCATTTACTTTCCAGGCTAATGACGGGTTGATGTTGATGGTTTTTAGTTCGGACTTGACGGCCTGGAAACGTCCCACCCAGTTTCGGTTATATTCAGTTTTCAGGCCGAAAGGAGTGCCAACGCCAATGCCGAATTTGAGTTGTTCGGTCAGGTCTTGCTTGTAGTAAATGTTTGGTAAAAAAGCCCAGCTACCAAAGTCGCCGCCATCACCACCAGCAACTGAACTGCCTTGATTGTGGAAGTCACCCGAAGTTTTAATCGTATGCAGGGCACCGACCAGCTGGCGCCCTTCGATATAAGTCATCCCGGCCGGGTTGAAATAGATGGTGCTGGCATCTTCAGCTACTGCGGCAGCACCGGCATAGGCGTTGCCCATGCCACTGCCGCTTTGCTCGGAAAGTGCAAAGCCAGCCGCGTGACCTGTGAGTTGCTGAGCCGATAATAGAATGCCGACCATCAGTAGCGATGAAAAACGTAACATGAATCCCCCTAAAACTTTTATGTATTTTTAACGCTCAACTGCAGCTTATGCTTCCGGCAGCACCACTTTGCGGAATCCGGCTGGAATACTTTCCGGGAAATCTGCCAGGAAAGTGGTGGTCTGGCTGGCAGACAATGCGGCACTGAACAGATACCCTTGCACATGGTGGCAGAGTTTGTATTGCAGGTATTCAAACTGGATGGCGCTTTCCACGCCTTCCGCCACCACTTTCAGGTTGAGGCTGACCGCCAGCGCTACCAGCGCATCCACAATAGCGATATCCACCTTGTCATGCGGGATGCCGCCGGTAAATTGTTTGTCAATTTTGAGGATATCGACCGGCAGTTGTTTCAGGTAATTCATGGAGGAATGACCAATGCCAAAGTCATCAATCGCAATCCCTATGCCCAGTTGCTTCAGTGCATAAAGAATATGCTTGGCGGATTCGATATTGCGCATCACCATGGATTCGGTGATTTCCAGGTTGAGTGTGCGCGGGGCAATATGGTAAAAATCCAGCGCGTGACGTATGGTGCCGGACAAACTGTCATCATCCAGCTGGCGGGAAGAGATGTTGACGTTCATGAACAGCTCTTTATCAAACGTTTGCTGCCACATGGCCAGTTGTTTCAATGATTGGTGGATGACCCAGGCACCAATGCTGATGATGAGGCCGGAGCCCTCTGCCAGATGGATAAACTGGTCTGGCGCCAGCACGCCTTTGGTCGGGTGCCGCCACCTGAGCAAGGCTTCAAAGCCTATGGTTTTCAGCTGCTGGGTATGAATGATAGGCTGATAGTACAGCTCCAGCTCCTGGTTTTGCAGGGAAAAATGCAGTTCTTCGCGTAGCGTGCGTAGTTCAGAGGTATTGGTTTCATCTTCATTACTGTAAAAGCGGAACGTGTTTCTGCCTGCATCTTTGGCCTGGTAAAGCGCCATATCGGCATTTTTCATGACTTCTGTCTTCGAGTCAAAACCTGGCCGCAAGGTGGCAATGCCGATACTGACGCCAATGTGAATCTCATGATCATCGACAATAAACGGCGTGGAAATATTCTGTATCACCCGATTGCAGACCTGTTCTATGGTGCTACGGTTAGGTGCTTCGAGAATCACGGCGAATTCATCCCCACCCAGCCTGAAAATCGCATCTTCCTGCGACATATTGCCGCGCAGTCTGTGGGCGACCTGTTGCAACAATTTGTCGCCGGTATTATGCCCAAACGTATCATTGACGATTTTAAAGCGGTCCAGATCCAGCAATAGCAGGTAGACGCATTTGCGTTCATCCACAGGCGTTGTGATTTTTTTTGTGATGATTTCTTCAAACGCATGGCGATTCAGTAACAGCGTGCTTTTATCGTAATGCGCCAGGAATTGCAGTTTTTCTTCGATCTCCTTTCGGTGCTCCAGCTCTTTTTGTAACTGGGCATCGCGCTGGCTGATGCTTTCCAGCATGTTGTTGATGTCTTTGCCCAGCAGACCGATTTCATCCTGGCTGGTGGTGTAAATGCGTTGCTCGTAGTGGTGATTTTGTGTGATGTTACTGACGAAGGTTTGCAGGGTGTGAATCGGGCCGACAATATAGCGATTCAGTCTCCACATCACGAAATAACCAAACAGCGCCGCTGCAATGGCGGCAACGGTATTTGACCAGGCAAAACCGATCAGCATATCGACAGTTTGTTCCTGTTTAATGATGGCGCGTAAAGTGCCTACAGTTTTTTCGTTCACAACAATAGGTGCATTGAGCTCCATATCGCCAAAGAACGGGTAAAGCCATTGCCATGCGGAAGAACTGGGCAGGTGTTGAGGGTGCAGGCTTTCCAGCTTGTTTTGATGCTGGTCAAGTATGACGATGGTGCGGATGTTGGTGTTGTCTGATAACGGCTCCAGTGTTTTTGTCGCCGAATCCAGTTCGCCAAACATGACTGCCGGGCCGATCGAGGTTGTTACCACATTCATTTGCAGCAAAATGCCTTGCGCCAGGTGTGAGCGGAGATCGTGATAGTGATTACCAAGGGCGAATATGCTAAATACCAATAGCATGCTCAAGGTCATTGCCAGTTCTGTCAGCAGTAATTTCTCGGCAATTTTCAGGTTACGAAACAGTCTTAACATACACGCTTAATCGTTAATAATATTAGTCGCCAATTTCAACAGTCGCGCATCAAACACGATACCAGCCTGTTTTGCCGGTTGTATCCGCAAATCAAACTGGTAACGCTTATCCTGGGCATTAATCACGACATGGCCGTAGTCAGCAAATTTGTTCCCTGCATGGACCACGGTCAGTACGACCTCTTTTTGAATGGACTGTTGTAATTCCAGCGGCTTTTGTGGAATAAAGTCCTGAATATACAACAGATTGCAACGTTTCACGTCAGCGATTGTTTTGAGCGGCAGTAAAAAAACCGGAAAATTCTGTAGTTTTTGTGATGCCAGGGTGCTGGATTGCAGGTAGCCAATATCTTCTTCAAACGCACAAATGTGATAGGCGTCCTGTATCAAGCGGTTTGGTGTCTGGCTCAGCAAGGCAAAGTTGTAAATCAGTTCAGAAGTGGTTTCACGCATATCATGCGGCGCAGAAGCCGCCCAGCAGATATTAGCGGTAACCAGCCCCAGGCACAAAAGGATGAAAGTCAGAGCTGGGCGAATTACAGTTAAGGAAGTGTGGTGTGATCGTATTTTCTCGCGCCGGCCGGGCTGCAACATGACCGGCAAACGATGGGATACAAAGCCGGGGAAAAGTGACATGACCAGGCTTAACCGCTGCGTTCTCCTGCAAAAGCTTGGTTTCATTTTCAGGCTGAACTCCCTTGTGGTGTCATCGAGAAGCGCCACTGAACTATCCTTTTATAACAGGTGCAGACAATTAGCACTTAACAATGAAACATCATACCTTGTGGCGCAAAATCTACAATCTAAAACACTGATAAATTCTGTATGTATATGATAAGCAAATTATTTTAGTGTTATTTGCGGATTAGGCCGGGGACAGAACGCAGTCACCCTCATATCATCAATACTGGCTGCGTGCCGTTTGCAGGTAGGTGGCGGGTTTCAAATCAAAGGCGACACAGATGCGGTTGGCCTCTGCATGAAAGGGAATCGTCCGGTGGAAAAGCGAAGAGGGGAACAGCACAATATCGCCTATACCAGGTTTGATGAAATCGGTGGGAAAGTTGTCATGTAACTTTGGATAGCCGTCGCCATGCGTGCCATATTCAAAAGCGCCTTCTTTGGGGTCAGCAGTCTCCGGCATGGCCAGGTAGACCGCCCCGCTGATCCAGCCTATTTCATGGATATGGGCATCCAGGTGGCCGCCTTTTTGCATATTGACGTACCACGAACTGGTGAACTCGAGTTCTGCGGGAAAGTGTGTGATCAATGCACATTGCGCCTGCTGGAAATGTTGCTGGTAAAGGCGGAACTCACGTTTCACCAATTCACCGAGTGTGCGGAAAGCCGCTTCCGGGCGCTTGAACAAATTGCCCGCCGATTGCTTGCCATTGGTTAATCGCGCTTGCTTGCGTTCTGCAATATCGGTCTGCGCAATATTTTCCAGCAGCTCTGCCAGGAGCGGGCAGCCAGGTGCCAGCTCGGGCATGCGCCGGTGATAGACGAACTCCAGTCCATTGGCACAAAACTGGTAAGGGTCTGCTTCACCATGATTGATGCTGTAATGGCTGGATAAGGTGGCAATAAATGGTGCGGTGTGCGGGCCCTGCGCGATCACCTCTGCGCGCAGTTGCTTGAAGGCTGCAAATTTTTCGGCTTGATACAGGCAATACAACACCCTGGATTGCCAGTCATCCAGTTGTGAGTGCTGAAAGTAAGGGATCGCTTCTTCATATCTCTTTGCCAGATAAAGAAACTCGCCCATGTTGTAATTGGCACCGGCATGCTCCGGATCTCGCTGCAACGCTTGCTGGTAATGCTGCACCGCGAGTGTCATCTCACCTTGGTCACGCCAGGTTTCGCCCAGGTTGTTATAGGCATCGGTGTAATTTGGGAACAATTCAATGGCGCGTTCGTAGCTGCGCACAGCTTCAGTTAATTGTCCTTTGTCACGGTAGGCGGTGCCTAAATTAAAATGACCGCGCGCGTCCTGCGGTTGAATACGCAAGCCGGTTTGATAACTGGTGATCGCTTCATCGAGGCGGCCTTGCTTCTGGAGCAAGGTGCCAAGATTACCGTGTGCCTCAAAAAATTGCGGGTTCAGCGTAATCGCTTTGCGGTAAGCTTGTTCTGCTTGTAGTAACTGATTAAGGTGCGTTAACACAATGGCATGGTTAAACCAGAGCTCAACGTTATTTGGTTGCAGTTTTAATGCTTGTGCATAAGATTGGGCTGCCTCAGGGTATTGCTGGTTTTGATCCAGTGCCAGTGCCAGCAAGTGATGCAAAATGAATTCCCGTGGAAATTGCGTTGCCAGCTGACGTGCACGACTCGCCACGCTGGAAAATTGTTGCGCATTCAACTGCTGGATTAGGGCATTGATTTCTTGCGGGAGGGAGAGTGCCATGATGCGTCATTCCTAAGGTTGTTACAATTTTGTAACATAACTTACGATTCTGCAATACTTTTGCTATTGAGGTAAGGCAAATGCTGGCGAGACTAACATTCCAAAGCACGATGAATTTGAGGCAAAAAATGCTGAGCTCAGGCGGGAATGCTGTTGATTTGGGCATGACTAGATAACTGTTTTAGCAGGCGCACGGCAATCTTCGGGTCTTCCTGCAATAAATCCTCTATACATCCAGCATCAATTTCGATTACCGCCGCTTGTTCAGAAACCACCACCGCACTAGCAGTAACGGGCTGGGCAGAAAATAAGGCAATATCGCCAAAGAAATCGCCATATTGCAGGATGCGTATGGTTTTGTCTGAGCCATCCGGCAAGCGTTGAATTAAGTGCAGCGTGCCCTCTACCACCATGTAGTAGTGATGGTTGGCATCACCCTGATTAAAAATATAACTGCCGTTGGCATAGGTCTTCCCGTATTTGTGCATCAATGTCTGCAAGTAATGTTGCTGGTTGGGGATGTCATCAAACAGTCCTTTTAGCAGCAATACATCTTTCTGCCTGAGGGTGATCATCAACTCAAAACCTATCAGGAAAATGGCAAAATTCAGGTAAAGCCAGCTAATGGAAACGAACATGGCTTTCATACTGCCAAACACTGCACCGAAGTTTTTGTTCACACTTAGGAACAAGCCAAATGCCGGGCGCATCAGCAGCCATAAACCGGCGGTTAATAATGCGGACAATAACAAGTGACGCCATTGCACATGCAAGGGGCAAAACGTACGGTAAAACCCGGCAATCAGAAGGGTGGTGAGCAGGAGCGATAGCACACCGCCGACAAAATTGATCAGGGCGGAGGGTAAATGCACCGCGAGAAAAACGATGACCGATTCCAGCACAAAGCCAGCAGCCGTAAACAGGAAGAAAACCAGCAGCACTCCCAGTACCGCCATCACATCGCGGAATTTCTTGTTCCAGAAAGACGGCACATCATGGCGGCTTGCGATCTGGTAAAAGCTGGAACGCATGGCGGCGGCCAGCGGAGTGATGGTCCATAACAAAATGAAAAAGCCAACCGCACCCCACGCCGCTTTGGTCTGCGTATTGTTGTAGACCTCTTTCATGATGCGCTGGCTGAATTCCGGTAACAGGTTACTGGTCAGTATCGCCAGTTTGACGATGGCATAGTCTGACGAGTAAACCATATGGCTGATCAGAAAGAAGATCAGGATGATCAGGGGAATCAGCGCGAACAGTGCATAAAAGGATAATGCGGCCGACAAGCCCATCAGGCGATGTTTGGTAACGCCTTGCAGCGTGGTTTTAATCACAAATAGCGGCGTGGAATATACGTAAGGCAAAAAGTACTGCCTCAATGTGTGCCAGTGTTGCTTTAGCATGATTAAACTTGTCGTCAGCATCAACGGGATCCCATGTTTACAACCCTACCAGCGCTTTGTAACGTTCAGTCGCCGCCAATAATGCCTGGCAAGTACCTTTCTCCATGGCTGAATGGCCTGCGTCGGGCACGATGACCAATTCGGCATGCGGCATGGCGTGCGACAGTTGCCAGGCCGTTTGCGGCGGACACACCATGTCATAGCGGCCTTGCACTATCGTTGTCGGGATCTGGCGCAATGTCGTTGTTGCCAATGTGAGAAGCTGTTCGCCATTGATAAAGCACAAATGCTGTATGTAATGAATTTGAACACGCGCACGGGCCAATTCGGTGGGACCGTCTACAGCGGAAGTATCTTTAGCGGGGCTGGCTTCTATTGATTTTGCTTGCGTTGCATTAGTTTGGTCTGGGCTAGCAGTGCCCGGATCTTGTTTCTGGCTATCCACTTTAGGAACCAGGCTCATGATGCTGGATTCAAAAGCATTCCAGCGGATGGCTGCCGGAATGCTGACAGCAGTATCCGCATGGAATACCATGTTCGCGTAGTAATCCAGGATATTTTCCTGCTGGCTTGGCACTCCTTCCAGTAGTTTATGCCAAGCTTCCGGGAAAAACAGGGCAACCTCGCCTAAAAACCACCTGATTTCTTGGGGCCTGCTTAAAAATATGCCTCTTAATGTCAGGCTGATAATGTCTTTAGGGTGCTGGGTGGCATAAGCCAGCGCCAGTGTGCTGCCCCATGAGCCACCAAAAACATGCCATTGCTTGATATTCAAGTGCTTGCGTATGCTTTCTATGTCCTCTACCAGTGTCTGGGTGGTGTTGTCCTGTGTTTCACCTGCAGGCTGGCTACGGCCACATCCACGCTGATCAAACAAGATAATGCGGTAATACGACGGGTCAAAGAAACGCCGTTGGGCAGGATTGCAACCACTGCCGGGTCCGCCATGTAAAAAAATAACAGGCACCCCGTCGGGATTGCCTGATTGTTCAACATACACGGTATGCGTTGCGCTGACTTTTAAAAGTTCATGCCGATAAGGCGTGCATTCTGGATAAAGAGTTAAATGATTCATAAAGCGTATTTTTCTTGGCTGGTGAATTAACTATCTGATTTTTAGGATATTTTTTCAAGCTGATTTTGATTAAAGAGAATAACAAAAGCAAAGCTGAAAAAAGTGTAACCAATTTGTAACGAAAGTGTTGCAATTGAAAACAAATTGTTCTATATTGCAATCCTCATATGCGGCAAAGTGTGAATTTCTACAGTTAGTCGGGAAATTTTCCCTAGCCGGTATCGTGTAAAGTATGCGAACAATTTAGTACTCCAATCCTAGTGGATGCAAGTTGAATGTGTACTTAATATTAAACCCTTAGTATCAACTTTGGAGATCAATATGCAAGTTAATAAAATCAAACTGGCTTTGGGCCTGGTAGCAGCGTTGCCATTAGTGGCATTTGCTGCAGCAGACCAAGAAGCTGCATTGAAAGATGCAAACAACTGGGCTCACCCACGTGGTCAACACAATAACCAAGGTTATAGCGCGCTGTCACAAGTTAACAAAGGCAACGTTAAAAACCTGAAAGCTGCATGGACATTCGCAACCGGTGTAAACCGTGGTCACGAAGGTTCACCAGTAGTTGTGGGCAACATGATGTACCTGCACACAGCTTTCCCAAATAACGTTTACGCACTGGATCTGAACGACAATCAAAAAATCGTTTGGTCCTATTTCCCGAAACAAGACCCAAGCGTTCAAGCAGTTCTGTGCTGTGACAACGTTTCTCGTGGTCTGGGCTACGGCGACGGTAAAATCTTCCTGCAACAGAACGATGGCGTTCTGATCGCTCTGGATGCAAAAACCGGTGCTAAAGTATGGGATGTTAAAAACACTGATCCTAAAGTCGGTGCTACTAACACTAACGCTCCACACGTAATCAAAGACAAAGTATTGACCGGTTGTTCAGGTGCTGAATTCGGCGTACGTTGCTTTATCGCTGCATACAACCTGAAAGATGGTTCTTTGGCATGGAAAGCTTACTCAGCTGGTCCAGACAGCGAATCTTTGATCGGTGCTGACTTCAACAAAGAAAACCCACAATACAGTGCTCTGTCAGTTTACCAAGACGTAAACGGCGGTAACAAAGAAGGTGGTTCTTTCAAAAAATTGCCTAATGACCAACTGAAAACAGGTGAAAAAGAATTGGGTACACGTACCTGGTTGAAACCACAAGCTGTTAAAGATGGCTGGCAACATGGTGGCGGTTCCGTATGGGGCTGGTGGCCATATGATGCAAAAACAAACCTGGTTTACTACGGTACTGGTAACCCATCCGTTTGGAACCCAGATGTACGTCCAGGCGACAACAAATGGTCTATGACTATTTTTGCTCGTGACTTAGACACTGGCGTGGCTAAATGGGGCATGCAAATGACTCCGCACGATGAGTGGGACTACGATGGTATTAACGAAGTAATCCTGTTCGACAAAGGTGGCAAAACATACGCATGGCACCATGACCGTAACGGTTTCCTGTACACATGGCAAGCTGGTAACGGTACATTGGTTGCTGCTGAAAAAGTGCATCCGTTTGTTAACTGGGCTAACAGTGTAGATATCAAAACAGGTGTGCCAGATAAATTGGCATCTGCTTCTACTCACCAAGACTACAACGCTAAGGGTGTTTGCCCAGCTGCATTGGGTACTAAAGACCAACAGCCTGCTGCTTACTCTCCAAAAACAGGTTTGGTATACACACCATTGAACCACGTGTGTATGACATATGAGCCAGTTGAATCCAAATACGTTGCTGGTCAACCATGGGTTGGTGCTACATTGACTATGTTTGCTGGTCCTGACGGCGTAATGGGTGGCTTCGGCGCTTATGATCCAATGACCAACAAAAAAGTTTGGTACAACAAAGAGAAATTCTCTGCTTGGGGTGGTGCTTTAACTACTTCTACTAACATTGTGTTC
>DATHWT010000120.1:0-6713 GCA_035460345.1 Methylophilus sp.
TTTGCGTATAGTGTTGCTTGAAAACAGCCAGTTGCGCAGGGGTTAATACATATTCGAGCAGCACCAGGTCCAGCGCACGCGGCGCAATCACAAATGCATCCAGGTCAATCAGCGCCAGATCATTGTTGACTGAATAACGGAATTGATCCCAGCGTAAGTCCAGCATCATGGGTACAAATTCAGTCTCCTGGATTTTTTTCGCATGCACCAGTATTTCAGCCAGTAACGGTTCAATAATCAACATACCGTGCTGCCCGGCCAGGAAGACCAGCGTTTCTTGCAAACGGCTGGCCCATTGTTTTGCCGTAAATTGCGGTGCATGTAGCTTGCCCCAGCGCGTGTTAGTGCATTGATGCAATCTCGCGATATGCTCGGCTAACTGCACTATCCACTGGTCGCTGATGTGCTCCGTTTTTACATCTTTCCCGGCTAAAAAACGGCTGATGACGAATCGGTTGGCACTTGCCGAGACAAAGCCAGGCACGGTAAGCGCACCGTTTTTCTCCAGAAAGTGATGCGTTACATGGATATCTTTCAAGCTATTGGGAAAGTCTGCTGCGAATAAGTGGTTTGCGCCTGACCAGAAGTGAGATTTTGCTATGCTCGCCTGATTACACACTTTCAGCACCATTTCCCCATCGACCGTCTGGCAATAGAAAAGCTGATGCGTACTATCCTCAAATTTGTTCGGGATAGAACTTGGCTTGGCAATCAGCTTGGGCAAACTGGCTTGTTCGGATGATGTAAGTTGGGAATAGGTAAACATGGTAAGACTACATTTTAAGCCATCAGACTGTTTATCTTGATTGCGGCGAGTCTTTACAGTCTAAAGCTCGCTGAACGCGGATTTAAGGGCAGTTATTTGCGCTTCATCCAAAGGCTGGCCGTCGCTGGTTGAAATCAGGAAGCTGTCTTCTACACGATTGCCCAGGGTATTCACTTTCGCATTGTGCAGCGCCACATCATGGTTGAGTAACACCAGCGCCATGCTTGCCAGTAAGCCAGGCCTGTCATTGGCGACCACATCAAGCTGCTGTAATTGTTGTTGCTGATCGTGATGTGTGCTGGCCGGGTGAATAAAGATTTGCGTGGGCAACGGCATATGTTTCACCTGCCTGCTGACGCGGCCACGAATAGGGGTAGGGATGGCGGTGGTGCCTGATAACTGTTCAGTCAGCCCTTGCTCAATATGCTTGAGCAATCCGTTGTAACTGATCTGGTGTGTGTCAGGCTCCAGCACAATAAAGTTATCCAGCGCATAACCGTGGGCTGTAGTGTAGATCCGGGCTTGCACGATGTTGTATTGCATGCTGTCGAAGAAATGGCAGATGCGCGCAAAAATCTCCTTCTGGTCACGGCTGTAAATCATGACCTGGATACCATCGCCTTTGGGGCTGAGTCTTGCACGTACGATGGCTGTTTCAGTGCGTTTATGTGGGATTAGTAAGCGGCTTTGCCAGGCGATTTCATCACTGTCAAAACGGTTGAAATAGCTTTCACCAAAGGCCTGCCACAGCGGTTGTACCGAGTCTTCCTTCAGGTTGAAACTGCTGAGTTTTTGCAGGACTTCCTGTTTGCGCAGGCTTAATTGTGCTTCAGTATTCAATGATTGCTGCAATACGCGCCGTGTCTGTAAAAACAAGCTTTCCAGCAGTTTGGCTTTCCAGGCATTCCACACATTCGGGCTAGTGCCGCGGATATCGGCAACCGTTAATAAATACAAGGCAGTCAGCCTGTATTCCGAACCCACCAGTTTGGCAAAAGCTTCAATGACATCCGGGTCAGACAGGTCACTTTTCTGCGCCGTGCTGGAGAGTTTGAGATGTGCTTCTACCAGCCAGGCAACCAGGTCAGCATCCGCTTTTGGCAGGCCATGCTTCTGGCAAAAACGTTTGGCGTCTATGGTGCCAAGCACAGAGTGGTCACCGCCACGGCCTTTGGCAATATCGTGAAAAATGCCTGCCAGGTAGAGTAGATGCGGCTGGCTGAATTCAGTGAATAGCTGGCTGCACAGCGGGAACTCATGCCGCAACTCTGGTTTTGCAAACCGGCGCAAGTTGCGCAAGACGTTCATGGTGTGTTCATCCACCGTATACACATGAAACAAGTCATGCTGCATTTGCGCAATGATGCGGCCAAAAACAGGGATATATCGTCCCAGAATGCCATAGCGGTTCATGCGACGCAGGCTGCGGTGTACGCCTTCACGCGATTGCAGGATTTGCAGGAACAGGGCTTTATTTGCAGATTGCTGGCGGAATCTATTGTTGATCAGCGGTTGTGCTGACTGCAATGCCCTGACCAGGGGTGCACTGAAACCCGCAATGGCAGGGTGTTGTTGCAACAACTGAAAACACCTAAGGATAGCTACGGGCTTGCGTTGAAATAAGTCAGCCGACTGTGCACTGAGCAGCCCTTGCGATAACACAAAGTCTTCGTCAATCACGGTGGCGGATTCTGTTTGAGGGCTGACCCGCACATGCATCAATTTCAGCAATACTTCGTTTTCGATGATGATGGCTTTGGCACTGCGGTAAAACCCTTGCATCAGTTGCTCGCTGGCACGTTTCTGCAAGGTGGTTTGGTAGCCCATTTGCTCCGCCAGTGTATTCTGGAAATCGAACACCAGCCGGTCTTCACGCCTTTTGGCCATCAAATGCAGGCGGATACGCAGGTTTTGCAACAAGCCCTCATGGCGTTTTAGTTGCCGTGCCTGTGCCTGGCTGAGCAGTCCCGCCTGCACCAGGTCTTGCCAGTCATTGCCAAGTGCCTGGCTTTGCGCGATCCATAAAATCATATGCAAATCGCGCAGGCCGCCTGGGCTTTCCTTGATATTCGGTTCCAGGTTGTAGGCGGTATCGTGGAATTTCGCGTGGCGTATTTGCTGCTCTCGTAACTTTTCGGCGAAAAAGCGCGGTTTATTGAGCTGCGCATGCAGCGATTGCATTAAGGTTTTGAAAGTGGCTTTATGCCCGGTCAGCCAGCGTGCTTCGAGCAAATTTGTCATGATTGTCACGTCGAGCTGCGCTTCGGCCAGGCACTCGGTCAGCGACCGCACGCTATGGCCAATATTCAAGCCGATATCCCACAAAGCGCCTATCAGTGACTCGATCTCTGTCTGCAAGACGGCAGGGCAATCTTCTGGCAGCAAAATGAGCAGGTCGATATCAGAATGGGGGAACATGTCACCGCGGCCGTAACCGCCGACGGCGATCAGGCTGACCGTGGCAGGTAGTTGAAACGCAGACCAGATGTCACGTAATAACTGATCCAGATGACGGGTGTTTTGCTGAAGCAGGACTTTTGCATTTGGCTTCGCCAGATAGGCGGCAGAGAGTTGCTGCTGTGAAAGTTGGAACGACTCACGCCACTGCTTGAGTTGTTCTTTGGCGATCACTGGCATAGGCTCGAATGGTTGTTACAGGGTTGGGCGTGGGGGAGAGCCGTCTGAAACGGTCATGATTTCAAAGCCATCCTCCGTCACAACGATAGTGTGCTCCCACTGTGCAGACAGGCTGCGGTCCTTAGTGACCACTGTCCAGCCATCCGACATGAATTTGATCTCGCGCCGACCGGCATTAATCATGGGCTCAATGGTGAAGATCATGCCGGGTTTCAGGGTGACGCCAGTGCCGGGTTTGCCATAGTGCAGCACCTGTGGCTCGCAATGGAATTTCTTGCCTATGCCGTGACCACAAAATTCACGCACCACACTGTAACCATTTTTTTCGGCGAAGGATTGAATCGCATAGCCGACATCGCCCAGGGTATTGCCTGGCTTTACTTTTTCGATACCGCGCCACATGGCCTGGTAGGTGATGTCACATAAACGCTTGGCTTGCGGTGAAGCTGGTCCCACCATGAACATGCGCGAAGTATCGCCGTGGTAGCCGTCTTTGATCACAGTGATGTCGAGATTGACGATATCGCCATTCTTCAGCTCTTTTTCACTGGGTACACCGTGGCATATCTGCTGGTTAATCGAAGTGCAAATGGATTTTGGATAGGGCGTGTGACCATCCGGTGCATAGTTTAATGGTGCCGGAATCGCCTGCTGTACATTGACAATGTAATCATGGCATAGCTGGTCCAACTTGTTGGTAGTGACACCCGCCACGACAAATGGCGTAATGTAGTCCAGCACCTCTGATGCCAGGCGTCCGGCCACGCGCATTTTTTCAATATCTTCGGGGGTATGCAGAATAATTGCCATAAGTTTTTTCACAGGTGAGTCGCGGTATATTTACCTGACTCTGAAATCAGTCACAAAAATTGCATTCTAACATAGCAGATTGGGTCTAATACCTAAAGAAACAAGCCTTTTATGGCCTTGAGGCAGCCTTTTGTAGCCTTCAGAACATTAAGTCATGATTGAAACTGGCATTGAATTCAGTGACTCATCCACACATGCTGCATAACGGCATTGTTCTATACTCGGGCGGATAAAACTCAAGCAGGAGCGTTTGATGGTGACACTTAGCGAGGCAAGAGCCAACCGGAACATTTCCGACTGGGTGAAGTTTCTTGAAAATGCCGATATTCCGGTATTGCGGCAAACCGCCAGGGAGCTGGCACAGTTGCGCGAGCGCGAAGATGAAACCGGTGCACGCGATATCACGCGTGTGGTCATTAATGACCCGCTGATGACGTTCAAAGTGCTCACCTTTGCCAATAACCACCGCAGCCGCCACCAGTTACAAGACCTGGTGCAGGTAGAGCAAGCGATTATCATGATGGGCACCAGTACTTTTTTTGAACAGATCTCCACCGTCCCACATGTGGAAGAGATGCTGAGCCAGCACGTGACGGCGCTGGTCGATTTAATCAAGCTTGTGGTGCGCGCCCATCGCGCAGGCTATTTCGCAGCTGAATTTGCGTCACATCTGATGGATTTGCATGCCGAAGAGCTGCGTGTAGCCGCCTCTTTGCATGACTTTGCCGAAATGCTGATGTGGTGCTTTAACCCGGACCCCATGATTGAAATTCACAAGCGCCAGCATGCGGATACCACCTTACGCAGCCGCACTGTGCAGCAGGAGGTACTGGGTTTCAGGATGCTGGATTTGCAGGCTGAACTGGTGCGGGTGTTTAATTTACCTTCATTGCTGACTGACCTGATGGATGAGCAACGTGCGCATCTGCCGCGGGTGCGTAATGTGCAATTCGCGGTTAACCTGGCCAGGCATTCTGCCGAAGGCTGGGACAATGCCGCTTTACCGGACGACTACAAAGACATTTCACAGTTGCTGCATGTCGATGTACCACGTGTCATGCACATCGTCGGCGTTCCTCACGCTGAATAACTTTTACTCCGGGCGATAGCTCTGGCTGAGCACATCGGTAATGGCCTGGTGTACCTGATCAATCAAGGTTTCCCAGGAGGTGCCAGGTGCCTGCCGGAATAAGCGCATGCCAGGGTACCAGGCGCAGGTTTCGGGCTGTTGCAGCCAGCGGAAATGCGCTTGCGCTGGCAGTAACAACCACACCTTCTTGCCCAGCGCAGCGGCCAGATGCGCGACAGCCGTATCTACCGAGATAACAAAATCCATTTGCATGATCAGCCCGGCGGTATCGGTAAAGTCAGATAGCAAGGGGTGATGGCATTCCAGCATGGGGAAACGCTTGAGCATGATATGGTCTTCACGCCGAAACTCTTTCTGCAAACTGTGCCACTCCACTTCCATCTTTAATAAAGGCGCCATCAAATGCAGCGGGATGCTGCGCTGACGGTCGTATTTATTATTGGCATCACCGCACCAGTTCACCCCGATACGCAATCTTCTGGCAGGGCCTAGCAGTTGCTGCCAGGGCTGCTGATGCCGTTCTGCAATCTGCAGATAGGGCAGTGCAGCTGGAATCGTGGCTGTCAGTGTGTTGAACGCCAGCGGCAAACTGAGCATGGGGCAATACAAATCAAAATGCGGCAATGCGCGGCCATCCTGCCGGATGACCTGAATCACTACATCATGGCCCCATAATTCATTGAACAGGTTATACAGGGCATCAGGCACTGCCACTATCAGCTGGTTGGGCTTGAAGGTCTTTACCAGGTCGATATAGCGGCAAAACTGCAAGGTATCGCTCAGGGTTTGTACAGCCAGGATCAGAATCGTTTTGCCAACCAGTGACGTATTGCCAGGCCATACAAGTTGCCGGCTGGGTAGCTGGGTGGCCGGTAATACTTGCCTGCGTGCTTCATACATGGACCAGCCATCTTCATATTCGCCACGGGCCAGTTTTAGCATGCTCAACACATAGCGGGCCTGCGCATGCGCAGGCGCATGTTTTAAGGCAGTTTCCAGGTATCGATACGCTTCATCTGCATCGCCGTTTTCATACAAGGCCAGTCCCAGGTTGCAATAAGCAGAGGCATAACCGGGATTCAACTGTAATGCCTGCCTGAAATCCGCAATAGCCTCGGGGTATTTACCCAATTGGCACAAAACCACACCGCGATTGTTGTAAGGCACCGGCAAATTGGGCTGATGGGCGATGGCATGATGAAACGCCCGCAACGCTCTCTCGGGCTGTCCTTGCAATTGCAATATCAGTGCGCGCTGATGATGCGCTTCAGCAAAATCCGGCTGGATCCTGATGGCGGCATCCATGCAGGCTAGCGCCTCCGTTGATGCATGTAATTGCTGGTGTAAAACGCCTAGCCGGTAGTGAAAATGCACATGTTCAGGATGTGCAGTGACTGCCTGTTTGAGTAC
>DATHWT010000121.1:0-3624 GCA_035460345.1 Methylophilus sp.
TCAGCCAGGAATGACTTTTTGATTGAGGTATAAAACTTGATCTACGCTGGCGTGCTGGAAAAGTTAAATAAGCACCGATAAAACAATCCAGTGTCCAGATCAATGCCACAATGCCCAGTATCAAGCGACCGTTTTTCTCCAATGCCAGGGAGAAATGCAAACGATATAAAAATGGCAGTAAATTAATACTGCCTTGCGAAATATCGCCCCATTTCCGTTGTGCCAACAACTGCCCGGTATACGGGTTAACGAAAATTTCATCATTGACCAATCCATTCTTATGACCGGGGCGTGGCTGGAGATAGAATGAAACGGATTCTTCCGCTTCATAATGCAGGTTGATGCGATTGAACATCGCATCCGGATACTTCTCTTTGAGTGTTTCAGCAAGCTGGACCGGGCTGAGTCGTGGATGACCTGGCTGCGGCTCTACCAGCCTGAACTCAGGATGCATGACTTTTTCCAGCGCATCATAAAAGGCGATAAACGTCCCGGTAACACCCGCCAGCATTAGAAATAGGGCCAAAGTCAGCCCTATATACCGATGGATGATGACGAAAACCTGGCGCATGCAACTCCTGACTTCTAATGGCCAATAAGCTTGTTTATCACCATTTAAAAGGTCGCTGCCACACTGAACAGCACACTACGTCCCGGTTGATAGAGCGGCGTCACCGTGCCAAAGCCTTGATAAGTCGCCCGGTCTGCGTAGGTGTCATCAAACAGATTGCGTACATCTACCCGCCACTTGGTTTTGACTGCCCAGGTCGGCTGATACTCGGCATAAATGTTAAACACTTCATAAGACGGGAAATCCAGGGTGCCATTGCTGACTTTCTTGTATTTCTGCGCAAACTCCGCATCGCCACCCAGTGTCAGGTTTAAAGATGGGAAATGATGCCCAACTGTGACGTATAAAATCTCACCGACCGGCGTGGCAAGATAGTTGCCCGCATCGCTATCGGTAGCAGCACCATCAATGGTGACATCGATATCCGCCAGGCGTGCACGGGCGAAGCTTTGCTCCCATTGATAGGCCAGGCCGAGTTCGTAGCCGCGTGTGCGTACATCCCTGGCTAAATTGGCGCTACCAGGGGCGAATCTGGCGACGCGCGCATCGTCTATGTGCGTTTCAAATACTTTGGCATCGGCCGTAAAGCCGTAGAAACGGCTTTGCAAACCGACAAAATAGTTATCCGCTTTGGTCGCTCTTGGGCCGCGCCCGTAGTTCCACAGCGGGTTCATGATAAAGTTTTCTGCCATCTGGCTGCCGCTAAACACCTCTGAGTAGCCCGCTTTTACAGTGAGCAGCTCAGGCACAATTGATAATTCACCAGACACATTGGAACTGAAACCGGAGTGTTTCCAACTATCACCTCGCGTACCTGTCAGCTCATGGCGGTCATTTCGGATACCTGCTGAAATCTGCAACGGCTGCCACGGATTGATGCGTGCCTGCACATAGGCGCCGTTATTGCTGGCTTTTTCGTCCGGATGCGTAGTCGGGTCTTTGTACTCTGCTTTGTCGCGATAAAAATCTACACCGGCCACAATATTGCCGATATCCAATGGAAATTTGTTCTCAAACTTACCGTTAAAGCTGCCTGTCTCACCGGTGCCGGGATAAAGTGCTACGCCACCAGCCACAATTGGCACTGTAATTTCGGTCTTGCTATAAGCTAATACCGCCGTTGGGTTCCACCAATGGTCAGGATTATCCTGGTGATAACGCAGTACAGTGTTGTCACGAATCATTTGATAATCACGGACACGTGGCTCTGATGGAGGCCGACCTGCAATAAACCCGATATTGGCACGGAAAGGACGCGCGGCATCATCGCGCACCCGCTCATGGCTTAATTGCAAGCGGTGGCCGCCTTCAGCTTCTGCACCAATTTTAAAGAAGCCGCTGACTGAGTCAGTGCCAGTACCATCAACCTTGTCACCATTGCCTGCTTCAAACCTATTACCGTTGGCAACGGTTAAATAAGCTAATGCATCCAGCTGCTCGGTAGCACCGTAACCAGCCAGTGTCTGGCTGAATACATCACCATTAGTATTAAAGCTGGAGCGGATATAAGCACCCATGCCAGGCGAGCTCAGGAAGTCACGTGCATTTTTGGTTTCATAGGCAATCGAACCCGCAATCGCGCCGGGGCCCGCATCCGAAGGTGCCACGCCTGCGTTGACGCTGACCGCTTTCATAAACAAAGGGTCAATCAATGTAGTGCCGTTATGGTGGAACACTTTGTTGTTCTGGCGGCTGCCGTCAATCGTCACCGCCAGATTGGTTTCTTCAATACCGTTGACATAGACTTTTTGCGACATGGGCGTTGACCCGCCTACCTTCACTGAAGGCTGTCCATTGAAAATGCCACGTACGTCGCTGGGGTTATTGCGTGCCAGTGCTTCTTCATCAATCACTACAGTGCCAGGCTCTTTGACTGGCAAAGGTTTGTCAGCTTTTGCTGAAACCGCCACTTCAGGCAAGGTATCTTCATGGTTGTGTGACTGCACTGCTGATTTTTTGACGACGGTATAGCCTTGTGCTGAATCGCCTTGCAAGGTTAAGCCGCTATTTTTCAGTAGCGTATTCAATGCCTCCCTGGTACTCAAATTACCTTTTACCGCAGGTGCAGCAATTTTTTCAGTCAGGTCAGTGGAGAATAAAATACGCTCGCCAGATTGTTTAGCCAGGCTATTTAGTGCCTTATCTAAAGCTTGTGCCGGAATATCAAAATCTGCCGCCTGCACCAGCCAGGCCTGGCTGAGCATGACTGCCAGCAGGGTGTTGCGCTTCAGGGTTGCTGAAAAATTGTGCTTAGAATGTTTGCTGCGAGATTGCATTGAAACTCCCATATTTAAGATCATGAAATCGTAGTGATATGGGTATGTCGTTTGAGCCTGCAGAAATGTTGAGGTGCTGTGCAAAAAAAGTATTAATGACTAAGAATAACTTTCCCATCCGCCTGATAACTGGCCTGGATGCCCAGGCTGAGTGGCAAGGTTTTTAACAGCCCTTCTATAGCGTTAATATCGTATTCCCCTGAAAGTCGCATGCGGCCTATTTTGCTACCCTGGATCACAATCGGCGCCTGACGGTAACGCTGTATTTCGTCCACAGCCTCTTGTAATGGAGTGCCATCAAACACCAGTCGGCCCTGTTGCCAGGCGATATTGGCCGAGCTACAACGGCTTTCAGAGATTGCTCCGGCTTGCGTGGTCACCGAAATATCCTTAGTGAGGATGCGCTGTCCTTGCTTCGTACGCACTTCGACACTACCTTCTATCACGGTCACCACTGCACCTTGTGTAGTATTGCGTACATTAAAGATGGTGCCGATATCCCTGATCTGCGTCTGGTTGGCATACACCGTCAACGGCCGCCAGCCGTGGTCTACCGTGAACAATGCTTCGCCCTGTTTTAAATGCAAGCGCCGCGAATACAGGTGTTGCTCGACCACCAGCACACTATTGGTGTTTAGCGCGACGTGGCTGCCATCTTTCAGGGCATAACTGGCTTGCTGGCCCACCTCAGTGCGTAAATCTTCGCTATGCCAGACCGGGTCTATGATCCAGCTGAGTGCGAGTGCCATAGAAAGCGTCATCCCGGTAGTGACTTTT
>DATHWT010000122.1:0-6707 GCA_035460345.1 Methylophilus sp.
AGTTTGACGCTGGTATTCACATCAAAAAAGCAGTAAACGCCCATGCCTATGGCCTTGTGATGTTTCACATGGTCAGCGACTTTATATGACGCATAGCCGTTGACGTTGCCATTCATCCAGCTTTCCTGGTTGGGCACATCATAAGGCGCTTCACTCTGGTAGAAGTAGACCTGTCCATATTCACCGTTCCACAAGGTCTGGTAATCATGGAAATGCTCAACAAACAAACCATACATGGTGACGTTATCACCGTTAACGATTATGCCGTGTTTGGTTTTGTTGGTGCCCCAGCCGATGCCGTTGCCATGGTCGCCGCGCCAGACCCACAGGTTGTCGCCAATCACATGGTTGCTGTTGATGATGACGCTGTGCGTGGCATTGCCGACGGTAGCACCGCCCACCCTGAAAAATACGTCATGCAGGGTAATTGGTTTTTCCGCGTGACTCACAGTGGTTTTTTTGTCACCCACTTGTAGCAACACCTCAGAATTTTTTTCTCCGGCATCAAACAATATACCACTCACTTTCACACCATCAACATCTGCGATCGTCATTGCGACATTGCCAGATGCTGGCAGCAGGGTCGCGATACCCAGGCCCAGCACTACGGTATTGGGATTGTTGATTTGTACCGGGGCATCAAGCTTGTAAATGCCAGGGGTTAGCAGTAAATGTTTGCCTGTGTTGAGCGCAGCATTGATGGTTTTTGCGGTGTCCTTCTCTGCTTTGGCAATATAAAACTTGTTTAAAGAGAGGTTTTCACCGGTCACATGCGTATCTTGCCAGCTCACTCCCTGGCTATTTTTTCGCAAGCCCGGCACAAACACACTGTACTGACCTGTGCTATCAATGGTTAAGAACGGCTTTTCACTGACGACTGGCGTTTGTTGAACCACCGTATATGGTGGGCTAGGCCAGTGCTGGCCTTCAGGCGCATTTTTAACACCGACAAACACCATATTCCAGTTCTGGTTGGTCCAGCTGCCTAAAGTCGAGTTGCGGGTCAGCCATTGTTGCTGGGTGCCAGAATTGATTTCGTGGTCCACCAGGCTGTCAGCAATGTAACCGCCACTGGACCAGCCGCCATTGTCATCCAGCAACATGTTGCCGCGTACATGGATACGACGTAAAGGCGAAGCCTGTGACACTGCCCATTGCATGGTGCCGTTGTCGGGCGTGACAGACAGGTTTTCGACACTACGCCAGAAATTTTGTGTGGCATCACCGCCATGCCATGAGGCTTCTACCTGAATGCCGCCTTGTAGCATGACGTCATCGGGAAATTGTCCCAGGCCTAACAGCTGGGTATAAAACCCCAATCTGACTTTGTTATGGTAAACGCCTGGTTTAAACAGCACGGCATAACGCTCGGGGCCAAATTGGTTGCTTTCCTGCAGCTTGAATAAAGCATCCAGCTTGTTTTGTACTTCACCAGAAGGCATGGATGGATCCATGATCAGGACATGCTCGCCGAAGTCCGGCGTTTCAATAGGTGTGTTTTGTGCTTCACTTGCTTGGCAGCCTGCCAGCACCAGCGAGGCGAGCAGGGCAGTGGCGGTATGCATGCCTAGCGCTGGAGTGCTGAAAACGGGCAAATGACTTTGATGCATTGAACTTTGAGACATACCAAATGGCTTTCAATTTTTTAAATATTTGTAGGCTTGACCATGATTTTGCCCGTGAAATTCATTTTTTTTAATTAGATTAACGCTTTTTCTGCACTCGGTCATGCCATTTTTATTCATAAAATCAATTGTTTATGACGACAGATTCAATGTGCTTAATGTATCGCTGCGAATACGCCCTAACAGGGCAGCATCGTCAATCAGTGACTCGCCGTAAGAAGGAATCAGCGATTTTAACGTGTCTTGCCATGTCTGGCTTTGCATGCGGCTACCAAAACAGCGTTCCAGGACATCCAGCATGGCTTTCACACTCACTGATGCGCCTGGTGATGCACCGAGTAGTGCGGCCAGGCTGCCATCCGCAGAAGCCACAATTTCAGTACCGAACTCCAGCTTGCCCCAATGTTGATGACAGCGTTTGATAATCTGCACACGTTGCCCGGCATGCGCCAGGGCCCAGTCGTGGCTATTGGCTTCAGGCATAAATACGCGCAAAGCGTCCATCCGCTGTTCATGGCCCTGGAACACTTCTTTGACCAGATATTTAGTCAGGTCCACATTGTGCCTGCAAACGCCAAGCAGGCTTTTAATGTTCCTGAGTTTGACGGATTTTGCCAGGTCGAAACGTGAGCCTTGCTTGAGGAAACGGGTAGTGAAGCCTGCATAAGGGCCAAACAGCAGGGCAGGTTTGCCCTGGATCATACGTGTGTCCAGATGCGGCACCGACATGGGTGGCGCACCAACCGCTGCCTGGCTATAGACTTTTGCGCGATGCCGGTTGATCAGGGCGGGATTATTGCAGATCAGCCATTGCCCGCTGACCGGGAAGCCACCGTAACCCTGCGCTTCAGCAATGCCCGATTGCTGCAATAAAGGCAAAGCGCCGCCGCCAGCCCCGAGGAATACGAAATTGGCGTTGTACGCTTGTGACTGCCCAGAGACCAGGTTCTGGATATGTACTTGCCAGGCGTTGTGTTTAGGCTGCTGTTTCAGTTTGCTAACGCGAGATTGAGTAAGCAAAGTGAAATTAGGCCGTGTTTTTAAATAGGCCACCAGTTGCCTGGTCAATGCACCAAAGTTTACATCCGAACCATGCGCCACATGGGTGGCGGACATATGATCCGTCTGCTGTCGGCCAACCATCATCAATGGCATCCAGTCGCTGAGTGTGGCTGGCTTATTGCTCCATTGCATTTCAGCAAATAGCGGGTGGGTTTTCAGCAGTGCATGACGCTGGCGTAAAAAGGCACTGTTTTGCTCGCCCCACACTGCACTCAAGTGCGGCACGCGCTGAATAAAGTCCCCGGCGTTCAACACGCCCTCTTTCACCAGTGTTGACCAGCATTGCAGCGATACTTCAAAGGCGGCGTTAATTTCAAGTGCGCGGCGAATCTCGATGCCGCCATTCTTGTTTTTTGGGGTGTAGTTCAGTTCACAGTAACCGGCATGGCCGGTGCCTGCGTTATTCAGGGCATCCGAGCTTTCGAGGGCAACATCATCCAGTTTTTCTACCATGCAGATGTGTAGATCCGGATCGAGCCGATGCAGCAGAATCGCCAGTGTGGCGCTCATAATGCCGCCGCCAACCAGCAGTACATCGATATCGGTTGTTGCCATGGTGTGTGAATTCCTCGTAGTGAGGCGCTTGAATGTCAAACGCACAATCATAATGCCGCCGCGCATTATAAAACGAAAAAGACCGGTCATCATCTTCGAAACGGTCAATCGGGTGCGTGAATGGGCGTGCCAGCCCTGTCAACTTGTCAAATAAAGACTTTTGCGGTAATCTCCAGCATTCGCCAATATTGTGATTTCACTATAAAAAGATCTCAAAAAACCCCTCTCAAGGGCTAGTGAAATCACTCAAGCGTGCACCGAATGGCTTACCACAAACGCGTGCATTATTTGGCTACATGAACGGGGGGAAGCATGAAAAATCCATTGGAATCTATCGCAGGCACCATCATTTCAGGGGGATTGCTAACCCTGGTGCTGGTGTTTTTCCTGAAGAATTTTATTGCGGTCGGAGGCTAAGTCATGGAACTGGTCCCGGCACTGGCGCGTTGGATACATCTTCTGGCAGGCATTACCTGGGTAGGCCTGCTTTATTATTTTAACCTGGTGCAAATGTCGGCATTGAAAGCAGCTGCAGCCGATGGCACTGCTGCCGGCATCAGTAAACACGTGGCACCCAGGGCGTTGCTGTGGTTCCGCTGGTCTGCCGTAGTAACCTGGTTAGCAGGCGCCGCTTTACTCGGGGCACATTTTCATGATGCGTTTATGCTGCGTAACGGGTTTGAAGTGATTGGTGTAGGTGCCTGGCTGGGCACCATCATGCTGATCAATGTCTGGGTATTGATCTGGCCTAACCAGAAAAAGATTTTAGGGCTGGTGGCCGCAGATGACGCTGCCAAAAATACTGCCCGACGGGTGGCGATGCTGGCATCCCGCACCAACATGATGCTCTCTATTCCCATGTTGTTTTTCATGGCGAATGGCTTGAGTCATAGGGCAGTATTAGGGTTTTAAAAGGTTTAAGACGGTTACGGCGGCTTGAGCCGCCGTTTTTGTTTTTTGATAAAGGGTTTGAAATGCATTCCGAACATTTAATGAACACCTATGGTAGGCAGCCGGTGACGTTTGTCAAAGGCGAAGGCGTCTGGTTGACAGACACTGCCGGTGATCGCTATCTGGACGCGCTGTCTGGCGTGGCAGTGAATGGCCTTGGTCATGCACACCCGAAATTTGTCGCCTCACTCAATGCGCAAATCGCCAGGCTGATTCATGTTTCCAATATTTACCAGATTGCTGAACAATCAGCGCTGGCAGACAAGCTGGCTGAAATTTCCGGCATGGACCGGATCTTCTTCTGTAATTCCGGGTGTGAGGCGAATGAAGCTGCCATTAAACTGGCCCGTTTGCACGGGCACAACAAAGGCATAGACCATCCTGAAATTATCGTGATGGACCAGAGTTTCCATGGCCGAACCATGGCAACCTTGTCTGCAACCGGTAACCGCAAGGTGCAGGCTGGCTTTGAGCCACTTGTGAGCGGATTTTTGCGTGTACCGTTTGATGATCTGGAAGCGATCAAAACGATTGCTTCCCACAAGAACAATGTCGTTGCGATCCTGGTTGAACCTATCCAGGGCGAAGGTGGTGTACATATTCCCGCCAGCCTGAAAACCTACTTCCAGGGCCTACGCGAGATCTGTGATGCCAATGGCTGGTTGTTGATGCTGGATGAAGTACAGTCTGGCATTGCCAGAACCGGTACCTGGTTTGCTTTCCAGCATACCGGCATTCTGCCGGACGTGATGACACTGGCTAAAGGCCTGGGCTCTGGCGTGCCTATCGGTGCTTGTGTGGCACGCGGTGTCGCAGCTGAAACCTTTACCCCCGGCAAACATGGTTCTACTTTCGGCGGTAATCCGCTGGCGACTTCTGCAGGTTTGGCAACATTGAATATTATTGCTGAGGAAAACCTGCGCGAAAATGCGGAGACCATCGGCGACTATATTAACCAGCTGCTTACTGACGCACTCAAGGGGCAGGCAGGTATCGTGCAGATCCGCAATGCGGGCATGATGATAGGCATAGAACTGGACAGGCCTTGTGCTGACCTGGTGAAACAGGGCTTGGCGGCCAAGTTGCTGATTAATGTGACTTCAGAAAAAGTCATTCGTTTGTTGCCATCACTGGTCATGAACAAGCAAGAAGCCGAAGAACTGGTGAACAGGCTGGCTCCACTGATTTTAAATTTTTTAAAGGCAAGCGCGTGAGTTAACAGCGCCGGATTATCATGAGTATCAAACACTTTTTGCAGTTTAACGATCTGGAACGGGATGAGATAGAACATATCTTTGCCCGTGCCAAATGGATTAAATCGCAGTTTAAAAATTACCAGCAATACTGGCCTTTGACTGATCGCACCCTGGTCATGATTTTTGAAAAAGCCAGTACGCGGACTCGCCTGTCTTTTGAGGCAGGCATGCAGCAACTGGGCGGCTCGGCGATTTACCTGAACACGCGTGACTCCCAACTGGGCCGTGGCGAACCGGTGGAAGATGCTGCACAAGTGATTTCGCGTATGAGCGACATTGTGATGATCCGTACTTTTGAGCAAAGCATTATTGAGCGCTTTGCCCAGAATTCGCGTGTGCCGGTGATCAATGGCCTGACCAATGAATATCACCCTTGCCAGATCCTCGCGGATATTTTTACCTTTATCGAGCACCGCGGTTCTATCCAGGGCAAAACCGTGACCTGGATTGGTGATAGCAACAATGTCTGCAATACCTGGCTGCAAGCGGCTGAAGTGTTGGATTTCAACGTGCATGTGTCTACGCCTCCAGGTTATGAGGTCGAGTTTGAGCGCGCCAACCTGTATGGCACTGACCACTTTGAGTCATTCGCTGACCCGATGGAAGCTGCGCGTGACGCCGACCTGGTGACCACTGATGTCTGGACGAGTATGGGCTTTGAAGCTGAGAACGAAGAGCGCCGTAAAGACTTCGCCGATTGGCAAGTCGATGCCGACATGATGCGGGTAGCGAAAGCAGATGCGGTGTTTATGCATTGCCTGCCAGCGCATCGTGGCGAAGAGGTTTCTGCAGAGGTGATTGATGGTTCACAAAGCGTTGTTTGGGACGAGGCAGAGAATAGACTACATACTCAAAAAGCCTTGATGGAATATTTGTTATTAGGAAAAGTGGCCTGATCAACAGGCCTGATGATTTCAGTGGGATTATTTAGATGAGCGATATTAAAAAAGCAGTGTTGGCCTACTCCGGTGGGCTGGATACTTCCGTAATCTTGAAGTGGTTACAAGACACCTATCAATGTGAAGTGGTGACCTTTACCGCTGACCTGGGCCAGGGCGAAGAGCTGGAGCCTGCGCGTGAAAAAGCGCAAAAATTTGGTGTTAAAGAAATCTATATTGATGACTTGCGCGAAGAGTTTGTGCGTGATTTCGTGTTCCCGATGTTTCGTGCCAACACGGTATATGAAGGCGAATACCTGTTGGGTACTTCTATCGCACGTCCATTGATCGCCAAGCGCCTGATTGAAATCGCCAACGAG
>DATHWT010000123.1:0-3278 GCA_035460345.1 Methylophilus sp.
GCGCTGGAAGGTGAAGCTGGCAGCAGTAAAGGCTTAGGCTGGCTGGAGATGGAAACTACGCTTGAGAGCCACAAACAGCTGAAACAAGTGTCAGGCAAACTGGCTTTTGCCGATGCGGAATTGCAAGGCTATGAAATCCACATGGGTGTCAGTGCAGGGCCTGCATTGGAAAACCCGGTGCACCTAGTGAATGATAAAGCAGAAGGGGCACGGTCAGAAGACGGGCAGGTGGCAGGTAGTTATATCCATGGTCTGTTTGATCACCCGCAAGCCTGTGCTGCCTGGTTGCAATGGGCTGGAGTATCCAGCCAGGTGAATTATGACTATACGCAATTGCGCGAACAAAGCCTGGAGCAACTAGCGGATAGTTTACGAAAACATCTCAACTGGGCGGCACTTGCGCCTTACTTACCATAAGGGTTCACGCCAAATTAACCAGCGACCACATTGATGGTTTGCTCAAACGCCTGCACCACTTGCCCGGCGCGGATCTTGGCAGTTTTCCTGCGTTCGATCTGACCATCCACCGAGATCAGTCCTTCAGCCACCATAGACTTTCCCTGGCCGCCGCTATCAGCAACACCTTCCAGTTTGAGCAGGTCGCACAGTGCAATGAATTCACCTTTAAGTTGGAAAGTCGTGGTGGGCATGATGTTGTTTTTCCTGTGTCAGTGATATTTATGAACGCAAATATTAAGGCTTGTTCGTGGTTTCTGCCGGTAAATTCACTTCCAGCGTCAGTGAAGCATTCTGGCTTTCCCACAGGTTCTCATTCAACTGGTGATGCACAGTCACAAACAGGAAATTCAGCCCGGTTTTTTTCGGCTTGAAACTAAACTCGCCTTGCTGATTGGCATGAATGTTCGATTCCCGCACGTTGTCCAGGTCATAAAGATCTTCAATCCTGTGCTTGATAAAATGCTCATTGTCGGTCACCACAATGATGCGCGCGTTCGGGACTGGCTTACCGTTTTCCAGTACGCGGAATGAACCCTCACCGCCTAGCACCACGCCATTTGGCGATGTCAGAGGGACAATTTCCAACCCTTTGTTAAATGGTTTGGCCACATATTTCTGCTGGCCTTTGAAAATATAAGTATCGGCATAACTATAGTAATTCATCGTCGTCGGTTTGCCGGTCACACGCTTCATATCCGCTGCGAAATACAGCTTTTTATCGGCAGTCTCCACGGCTTTGTAGACCGGACCTACGCGTTGGCCTGTGCTAATACGGTAGGTGCCTTCTTCTTTTAATTCCGGCTCCAGGTAAACTGCGGCTTTGGTTTTTGCGATGGGCTTGATCGCAGTAGAAACCCCGGTGGGATCAGTGATGGTGAAGTTCGGCGAATCCATGGCAAAGTCAGCCTGGAAAGGAAACTCGGTAAACGCAGACTCAATCGTCAGGCGATGATGCGTGACATTGAACTGGTTAGGTTTTAAAAATGGCACATGTGCCTGAGCCGTTAGCGATGCCATCAGGGTGATTGCACTGGCAATCAAAATCAGTTTTTTCATCAAGAATCTTTCTTTTTATTTAAGTTTTAAAGGGAGTCCGGCTGCAATAAAACTGACCTTGTCAGCCATTGCTGCTACGTGCTGGTTCAAGCGACCCTGTTCATCCTGAAACTGGCGGTTGATTTCCCCCAGCGGCACAATGCCCATGCCGACCTCGTTACTCACCAGGAAAACAGTGGCCTTTAATTGAGGCAGCGCGGTCAGCAAGGCTTCCTTTTCTGCCTGCCAATCCAGGCGCTCGGGCTTATCGCAATCAGGGCAAATGCACTGCGCCAGCCATAAGGTCAGGCAATCGACAATCAGGCATGTTTCCGGCGCATCGTTATCCAGCAGTGTCTGGCCCAGGTTAAACGGCGCTTCTACTAACGCCCAGTATGGCGGGCGACGTTCTTTGTGATGGGCGACGCGTTTGGCAAACTCGTCGTCATAAACCTGTGCGGTGGCGATGTAAGTAACCGGTAATTCCAGTGCAGATGCCAAACGTTCTGCGTAAGCACTTTTGCCGCTGCGGGCACCGCCTAAAATCAAATGGCTGCTCATCACACACTCTCCTGTTGCTGTTGCCAGCGTTGAATAATTGTTTGCAATTGCGCCAAACCCTCAGTAAACAGGGCTGGCCCGGGTTGCAAAATATCGACGGATTTAATTTCGTACAGATGGCCGTGCTGAACCGCTGGCAGGCTATGCCAGCCTGCACGTGTTTTTACTTTTTCCGGCTGGAATTTCTTGCCGCACCAGGAGCCGATGATGATATCCGGTTGCGCCGCCAGCACTTGTTCAGCGCTTACCTGGCGGTCTTTGGCACTATGGAACTGGCTTAACTCCGGGAAACAATCCTGTCCACCCGCCGCTTCAATCAGCTCCGCCGCCCAGCGGATGCTACACATCATGGGCTCATCCCACTCTTCAAAATAGACGGTTGGTTTGCGTGGCCAGGTGGCAGCATGTTTACGTGAGGCATCCAGCAATGCGTGATATTGCGTGACCAACGTTTGTGCTTTATCGCTGGCCCCGACCAGGTCACCCACGGTCAATATCATTTGCAGGGTTTCATCCAGGCTGCGCTGGTTAAATACGTGCACCTGGCAACCGGCTTTGATCAGCGAAGCTGCAATGTCGGCCTGTAAGTTGGAGAAACACAGCACCAGGTCTGGTTTTAACGCCAGGATTTTGTCGATATTGGCGCTGGTAAAGCCACTGATTTTTGGCTTTTCTTTCCTGGCAATCGCCGGGCGCGTGGTAAAGCCTGAGATACCGAAAATTCGGTCTTGCTCACCTAGCAGATACAGTACTTCTACCGTTTCTGTCGTCAGGCAGACAATGCGTTGCGGCCAGCGGCTCATGGTTGCCGTGCATCCTCGTTCTGGTTGGCTTGGCTCCAGCCATTTTCCATCAACATTTCTGATAACGGTTTTTCTGTGGCCCAGCCTTCTTCCACCAGCATGGGCGATTTATAAAAAGTATTCACATAACCTAGGCACAGAATGGCAACAGGTTTGGCACCTATTGGCATGCCCAGTAATTGCGCCAGTTGTTGCGGGTCAAACAGGCTGACCCAGCCCATGCCTATGCCTTCGGCACGTGCGGCCAGCCATAAGTTTTGAATGGCGCAACTGACTGAAGCCAGGTCCATCTCCGGCAGCGTGCGGCGACCAAAAACATATTTCTCCCGCTGGTCGCACAAAGTGGCTACCAGTAATTCGCCACAATCAAGAATACCTTCTACCTTAAGTCGCATAAATTCGGCCATACGTGCCGTATTC
>DATHWT010000124.1:0-8733 GCA_035460345.1 Methylophilus sp.
TGGGTGCGGTTTGCGTGCATACGGCAAGTCATACACGTAATCCATCTCTTTAGTGCTCAGTGGAATCGGCGGCGGATTCAGCCACACTTCACGGTTACCATGCCGCTGTACCAGCGAACGTGCATTGCCGGGGTTCGCCTCGAGGTGCAACACGCGCGAAGCATGCGCGTACATCACCGGGTCGCTCACCACTTCTTCATAGGATGGCATGCGGATCACCTGGCGGTCACGCGGCACTTTGGCAGCCTTGAGTGGCAATGGCAGGTTGATGACGGGGGCAGTATTTTCTGCGCCATCCGCCTTTTCATCGGTGGCACAACTCGCGTCGCCCTTACCCATTTTCATGGCATACGGGTCCTCGTGTTTTTCGACTACACCTGGTCTATCCAGGCGCGTGGAAGGCACTTCAACAAATTCTTCGGGCACATATTTGCGGATAAAGGCTGTGCCGCGGATATCCTGCACCTCAGTGATTTCTTCCCCGCGCGCCAACCGGTGCGAGAGTTCAATAATGGCGCGCTCTGCATTGCCATACAGCAACAGGTCGGCTTTGGAGTCAATCAGGATGGAACGGCGTACTTTGTCGGACCAGTAATCGTAGTGCGCAATCCGGCGCAAGCTGGCTTCAATACTGCCAATCACAAGTGGCGCAGAAGGGTAAGCTTCTTTACAGCGTTGTGAATACACCAGTACGGCGCGGTCCGGACGTTTGTCGGAGGCCGCATTCGGGGTATAAGCATCGTCAGAGCGGATTTTACGGTCGGCCGTGTAGCGGTTGACCATGCTGTCCATATTACCGGCGGTGACCCCGAAGTAAAGGTTAGGTTTGCCCAAAGCCTTGAATGCCTCGGCCGATTGCCAGTCCGGCTGGGCGATGATACCAACGCGGAATCCTTGCGATTCCAGCAGGCGCCCGATCAGGGCTGCGCCAAAACTGGGGTGATCAATATAGGCATCGCCACTGACCAGGATAATGTCGCAGCTGTCCCAGCCGAGCGCATCCATTTCGGCGCGACTCATGGGCAGCATCGCTGCAGTGCCGAAGCGTTTGGCCCAATAAGGGCGATAGCTGCTGACAGGTTTGGCTGTAAGGGAAGTGTAGGTTTCCACGCGAGTGACCGGTGATGCTTGAAGATTGCGCATTTTACGCGTTAATCGATTGATTTGAAATAAATTTTTCAAAAAAACCAATCTTTCCAACTGCTGGCATGACCACTGCCTGGGATGCAATGCAACAACGGCATAGTGATACCTGTGTGCGTGCTGATATTTGTATTGCGGCCAGCCGCAAAGCCCTGTATAAACTGTGAAAGAAGGGGAAAGCTTAAATAATAATTACATAAATATACAATGAAACACTACGCATTATTCAAAAAAATCCTGTTGCCGCTCGCAGCGCTAGGCCTGTCAGTGGGACTGATTTCATTTGCCTATATTTTTAACCAGCACCTGCTCAATATTGAAACCAAGGCAAATGAAGAAACACAAAAACTTTCAAACCTGCTGATCACCGCCAAAACCCTGGTCAGTGAGCATGTGCTCTCCAGCATGGCATTGCTACAACAATATGCCTACACCGAAGGGCAGCCTTCTATTCGCGGAACCACCAAATTGCTGGATACCACGGTGCCTAACCTGTTATTCGGCAACGCCCCGCAAACAGGCAAGACTGAATTAGTTGACTCGGTCACCAGGATAGGCAGTGGCACCGCTACCATTTTCGTCAAAAGTGACCAGCAGTTCTTTCGTATCGCTACCAACGTCAAGAAAGCGGACGGTAGTAATGCGTTTGCGACCGAACTGAATGCCCAGGGCAAACCGATTAGACAATTACTGAACAACCAGACCTTTTATGGGGTGGTGGATATCCTGGGGGAAGCTTACCTGTCACGTTATGAACCCATGCATGACAGTAACGGCACACTGATTGGTGCATGGTATGTGGGCTATAAACTTAACTTCAACGCTATTGACCAGGCGATCCGGCAATGGGGTTTCCTAGAAAAAGGCTTTGTTGCTATTACCGACTTCCAGGGCCAGATACGCTTTCTGACGACCGGTGTCAGCCAGGCAGAAGCTACTGCTGCGCTTAATGACACCAACCATCAATGGAAAAAGGTCACACGTGAAGTCCCGGAATGGGATTTCCAGATTAATATCCTTTATCCCACCAGTGAGGCTTACTGGTCTGCATTTGGCGCGCTTTCCCCAGCTTTGATCATAACCCTGATTGTAGCGCTGGTAGGATTAATCGCGCTCATCAGTGGCTTGCGACGTTTCGTTTTGAATCCGCTCGGCGGCGAACCGGAAACTGCCAGGCAACTATTAATGCACATAGAGCGGGGCAACTTCGCCGAAGACAACACGACAGCACCGCCAGGCACGCTGATTGCCAATATGGTCAAAATGCGTCGCCGTTTGCGGGAAATGCTGAGCCAGATTCACGCCAGCGCCAACCGCCTGAAAATCTCATCCAGTGTATTTGAACATGCCAATGATGCGATTTTCATTACCGATAGCCGCGGCCTGATTGTGCAATGTAATCCATCCTTTAGCATAGTCACCGGTTACAGCCAATCGGAAGTCATCGGCCAGCCACCTGAAGCTTTTGGATTAGCCTGTCATGACCCAACGTTTTTTGAATCATTTTACAAAGCCAAAGCGGTGCAGGAATGGCACGGTGAAGTCTGGAACCGGCATCGGCTTGGCGAAGAATATCTTGCCGAGCTGGAGCTTTCTCCGGTAATGAACGAGTCCGGTGAATTTGAGCATTATGTCGGACTGTTTTCAGATATCACTCACGCCAAGGAACAGCAAATTATGCTTGAGCACCTGGCTTATCATGATGTGCTCACTCAGCTTCCAAACCGCATGCTGTTTTCCCGACGCTTGCACCATGCCCTCATAGAGGCAGAACGAGAACAAACCCTGATTGCGATTTGCTACATTGACCTGGATGATTTCAAGATTGTGAATGACCAGTACGGCCATGAATATGGTGACAAGTTGCTCACGCAATTAGCCAGCCGCCTGTCAGATATGCTAAAGCCGTCGGACACGATTGCCCGTCTGGGCGGGGATGAGTTTGCCATGTTGTTGTGTGGCTGCCGCACGCAAACCGAATATACCCGCTTGCTTAAAAAACTGCTGGCAGCGATTGAAAAACCGTTTGCCATTGATAAATTCAAGTTCTCTATTTCTGCCAGCATAGGCTACACCCTGTACCCGTTTGACCATCACCCCCCCGACACCTTGTTACGACATGCCGACCATGCCATGTATCATGCAAAAACACATGGCGGCCACCAGTGCCACCTGTTCGACCTCGCTTCGGCACAACAGTCGCAACTGCAACAGACCTTGCTCAAAGACCTGCTGACCGGCATCCAGCAAAACCACATCAAGCTGGTTTACCAGCCACAAGCCTGCATGCAAACCGGGGATATTTTCTGCTTTGAAGCCCTGCTGCGCTGGCAGCATCCGGTGCGTGGTTTGCTTTACCCTCACGATTTCCTGGCTTCTGTGGAACATACCAGCCTGATTATAGATATTGGCTACTGGGTGATTGAAGAAGGCTTGCGCCAGCTCAGCACATGGCAAAAGCAAGGCTTCCACACGCAAGTCTCCGTCAACATTGCAGCCATGCATTTGATGCATAAGCAGTTTGCCGATCACATCACCAGCTTACTGCAAAAATACAAGGAGATTCAGCCACAGCAACTGCATATCGAAATTACCGAAAGTGCCGCCATCACCGACTTTGCCCGTGTGAATCGTGTGATCCAGCAATGCCATGCATTGGGTGTGTCTTTTTCGATTGATGACTTTGGCACCGGTTATTCTTCACTGATTTACTTGCGCCGCTTACCGGTCGATATTATTAAAATCGACCAATCGTTTGTGCACAACATGCTGACAAACCCGGAAGATATGGCGGTGATCAGGAGTGTGATTACATTGTGCCGCGAGTTTGGCCGTAAAGTGATTGCCGAAGGGGTGGAGAAAGCCGAGCAGGCGCGTATCTTACGTGCGCTGGGTTGTGATTTTGCGCAGGGGTACGGCATTGCCCGTGCCATGCCTAGCGACAAGGTTGTAGAATGGGTGAACAAGCACTCTCCGTATCAATTTGATTAGGCTCTATGCAAGATAGCTATTACCCGTTACCGGGTGGCCCAGTATTAATCCTGGACGAGCAAACACCCTTCCCGCCTTTGCAACAGGCGCTTACTGAGCCCAACGGGCTGATTGCGATAGGCGGCGATCTAACGGCAGAACGACTGCTGGCTGCCTACCAGCGCGGGATCTTTCCGTGGTTTAGCCCCGGCGAGCCTATATTATGGTGGAGCCCTGATCCGCGCATGGTCTTATTTCCTGCAGAAGTCACCATCAGCCGTTCCCTGCGCAAAGTCATACAGCAGCAAGCGTTCGAGATTCGTATCAACACTGCCTTTGAAAGCGTGATTGTAGCGTGTGCCAATACAGCGCGCCCCGGCCAGGATGGCACCTGGATTTCTGAAGAAATGGCACAAGCTTATAGTGAGCTGCACACCCTTGGCTATGCCCATAGCGTAGAGGCATGGCAAAACAGCACTCTGGTTGGCGGCTGCTATGGCGTGAAGATCGGGCGCATGTTTTATGGTGAAAGCATGTTCCACCATGTCAGCAATGCTTCCAAAGTGGCGTTTGCCCATCTGGTGCAATGGCTAAACACCCAACAAGTGGGTATGATAGATTGCCAGATGCACACGCCTTTGCTGGCAAGTTTTGGCGCCTATGAAATTCCGAGAGATCGCTTTATAGAAACAATGAATGACCTGCACCAGACAACTGACACCGCTACAGCATTGGTCAAATCGTTGGACGCAATATGACGTTGCCTAACGATGCCTCGCTGCAGAAATTGCAGTTTTATGTGACCACAGCGTATCCATGCGGCTACCTGCCAAAAAAGCTGGCGCAAAGCCTGATCGCCACGCCGCAAAACCTGGTGGATGCCAGCGTTTACAGTGGGTTGATCCAGCAGGGGTTCAGACGCAGTGGCAAGTTTGCCTATCGCCCGCATTGCGAGCAATGCAATGCATGTATCTCGGTACGCTTGCCTGTGAATGCCTTTATGCCCTCCCGCAGCCAGCAACGCGCCCTGAAAAAGCATGCCGGGTTGCAAATCACCATTATTGAAGCGGGCTATCACGAAGAACATTTCGCCTTGTATCACGCCTATCAGAAACAACGGCACGGCAATGGCCCGGATCATATAGGCGAACTGGAAGATGAGGCCTCGCAGTACCAGCAGTTCCTATGCCAGACCAATGTTGAAAGCATCATGATCGAATTCAGGGATGCCCGCCACGTACTCAAAATGGTGAGTGTGATTGACCTGGTTGCCGATGGGCTGTCTGCCGTGTATACGTTTTACGACACCACTGACAAGGCCAGCTACGGCACTTACAGTATCTTGTGGCAAATAGAATGGGCGAAACAGCTGGGCTTGCCTTATTTATACCTGGGCTACTGGATTGCCGATAGCGAAAAAATGACTTATAAACAGCAGTTCCAGCCGCAGGAAAAACTGATCGATGGTGAATGGATAAACATTTAATCTCCGTCCTGCCTCAGGAAACGCATGTGCAATTCATCCACTGCACTTTCGATAAACACGCGCAAGCCATACTAGACATACTGAATGAGGCTATCCTCAATTCGACGGCGCTTTATGATTACAAAGCGCGCACATTTGAATCGATGCGCAGCTGGTTCCAAATTAAGCAGGACCATCACTTCCCTGTCATAGGCGCGGTGGATGACGAAGGGACGTTATTGGGTTTTGCCAGTTATGGCACTTTCCGCGCCTGGCCCGCTTATAAATACACAGTTGAACACTCTGTCTATGTACATACAAACCACAGGGGCCAAGGCCTGGGTTTGCAGCTGATGCAACATTTAATTGAAATTGCCCGCGAGAACCAGATACATGTCCTGGTTGGCGGCATCGACATTACCAATGCCGGCAGCGTGCAACTGCATCAAAAACTTGGCTTCGTACACGCGGGCACGATGACACAAGCCGCATACAAATTTGGCCGCTGGCTGGATCTGGGCTTATATCAGCTGACATTGGACACTCCGGGAACCCCCGTTGAAGATTGATGGCGGGATTGCCTGGGAACTTATTGCTTTTAAAAACCGGCAAGACTTTAACCTTTAACACTGACAGGCCTGAAGCCGGACAGGGCTGTGTTTACAATTAAAACTTACTTTTTACCGCATGAAAGTCACGCCACAATCACTCGCCAGGCAGTTCTGCAACGGCACTTACGTTAATGCCACGGATGCGTCCCTGTGGCTGGAAACATTTGCCTACCTGGCCAGTGTGAATGACGACTCCATCTTCCAAAAAGAAAAAATCCAGTCCTTATGGTTGCTTTACGGCGGCGACCTGCGCGCCAGAATCAAGGATGACCAATTGATTCTGCAAGTGCTACGCAAAGCCCTGCCAGGTTATAGCGGTCAAGGCGTAACTGTGTATCGCGGCGAGAGCTGGTTTTTATTTGACCAGGATAAGATAGGGTTTTGCTGGACCTGCGAGGAAGACATTGCCACTACGTATGCAAAAGGCCTGAACGCGGTGGAATCCGGCGGTGTACTCTTAAAGTGTTATGCCCCGGCAGAGGCTATTTTAGCCGCGCCTGAACCAGGCACATCTCCACAAGTATATATCTGTGACCCGGGGAAGTTACTACGCCTGACTACCCAAGGCCTTTTCCCGAAACTCTAGATCAGTAAGCGCAATACGAATGCGTTACTTCCCCCACTGGCCATAGCCTTTAAACTGGGCGTGCACTTCCTGCATTTGTTCTGCGCTCAGCAAGTTCGGTTCGCCCACTTGCAATAAGCGCCAGTATTGTTCACACAGGGCTTCCACTTCTACGGCTATCGCCAGCGCTTGCGACAGATCCTTACCCAGCGCAAGCATGCCATGGTGCGCCAGCAAACAGGCTTTACGATCCTGCAATGCAGCAACGGCAGTATCGGACAATGCTTGTGTGCCAAACAGTGCATACGGCGCACAACGGATATTGTCGCCACCGACAACTGCAATCATGTAATGAAACGGCGGCACATCACGCCCCAGACAGGCAATGGTTGTCGCAAACATGCTATGGCAATGCACAACTGCATTCACCTCAGGTCGCGCCTGGAAAATATCGCGGTGCATACGCCATTCACTGGAAGGTTTCTTACCGGCTTCAGGCCTGCCATCCCATTGCATATACACCATGCTGTTTTCTGATAACTGTTCGGCCGGGATGCCTGAAGGCGTTACCAGGAAACCATCTACCAGCCGGATGCTGGCATTACCGGAGGCACCCTTATTCAAGCCAAGAATAGTGAGATTGCGGACTGTATCTAACAGCTGCGTAGTCGGTGCAGGTGTGGTCATAAGCTGGCTTCCAGTGACTTTAATTTTTCTGACGTAAATACACCGCGCTCGGTAATGATGCCGGTCACCAGGCGGGCCGGGGTAACATCAAATGCCGGGTTCAATGCCTGGCTCTCAATTGGAATCACCCGCACGCGTCTAACCTGCCCATCCTCATCCAGCCCCTGCATATAAGCAACCTCATCTGCATCACGCATTTCGATTTCGATATCTGCGCCATGTGTTAATCGCCAGTCTATGGTTGGCGTAGGCACTGCTACATAAAATGGGATCTGCTGATCGTTCGCTGCCAGTGCTTTCAGGTAAGTGCCTATCTTATTACAGACATCGCCATTTTTAGTCACGCGATCCGCGCCGACAATCACCATATCCACCTGCCCATATTGCATCAAATGCCCACCGGCATTATCGGTGATGACCGTATGTGGGACGCCATGCTGGGCCAGCTCCCATGCGGTCAAGCTCGCGCCCTGGTTACGAGGCCGCGTTTCGTCCACCCAAACATGCACCCTGAGCCCGGCATCGTGCGCCGCATAAATGGGCGCCAGCGCCGTCCCGCCATCTACAGTGGCCAGCCAGCCAGCATTGCAGTGCGTAAGAATATTGACCACCCGTTCCGGATTCGCTACCGCTATCGCGGCAATCAAGTCTTGACCATGCTGGCCTATCGCCTGATTTTGTAATACATCTTCATCAGCAATCGCTTGCGCAAACATCCAGGCTGCCTGCGCCCGTTCCGAGACGGCGACAGATAATAGCTGTTGCAACATGCGTTGCACCGCCCAGGCCAGGTTAACAGCAGTTGGGCGGGTAGCGATCAATTGGCTGGCAACACTTTGCAGTGTTTCGTCATCCGCTTGCTGCTGACAGCCCAGCACCATGCCATAGGCAGCAGCGGCCCCGATAAGTGGCGCACCACGCAACTGCATACTACGGATAGCGTGACACATTTGCGTATGCGTTTGCAGACGCTCGACCTCAAAGACAAAGGGTAATTTGGTCTGGTCTATGATGCACACGGACTGTGCATCGCGCCAGATGGTTCGGTAATGCTGGTTGCGAATTTTCATGGAATCAAAAACAGTATGGTTTATTTTTATTTACAAAAATGTGTGTAAAAGCGCTTGCATTTTCTGTAGGAACAAGCTCAGATTTTCCATCCACAAAAACTGTGGATAACTTTGTGGATTGCTGTGTCTTAAAAGCGTAACTTACCAATTTATAAGGGTTTTTTCCAAAAGTTCATTTTTTAATCTATTTTTTTATTGTTTAAAATCAATGACTTATTTAGT
>DATHWT010000125.1:0-4677 GCA_035460345.1 Methylophilus sp.
AACGTTAAGTGGGGACTGATCTATGGTGTGATCCTCACCAACGCCAGGGCCATGGGCGAATTCGGTGCGGTATCGGTCGTGTCCGGCCACATCCGCGGCATGACCAACACCATGCCATTGCATGTGGAAATCTTATATAACGAATATAACTATGCGGCAGCGTTTGCGGTGGCATCACTGCTAACCCTACTGGCACTGGTAACGCTGGTTTTGAAAACCTATGTCGAATGGCGGGCATCAAGTGATGCAGCTACTCAGGAAAAGGAAGTGACGGTTTAATATGGGCATCACCATACAACAAATTAGCAAGGGTTTTGGTAGCTTTAGTGCACTGCGTGATATTCACCTGGAAGTGCCGAGCGGCGAACTGGTCGCATTGCTAGGACCATCAGGTTGCGGTAAAACGACACTGCTGCGCATTATTGCTGGTCTGGAAACGCCGGATAGTGGCCAGGTGCTGTTTGATGGCGTAGATACCACTCATGCTGATGTGCGTGAGCGCCAGGTTGGTTTTGTGTTCCAGCACTATGCGCTGTTCAGGCACATGACAGTGTTTGAAAACGTTGCTTTTGGCCTGCGTGTGCGTCCAAAAGAAACGCGTCCTTCCAATGCCGAGATCAAGAAGCGTGTGCATGACCTACTGAAACTGGTGCAGCTGGACTGGCTGGCAGACCGTTATCCACCGCAGCTTTCCGGTGGCCAGCGCCAGCGTATCGCACTGGCACGGGCACTAGCCGTAGAGCCGAAGGTATTGTTGCTGGATGAGCCATTTGGTGCGCTGGATGCCAAAGTGCGTAAAGACCTGCGTCGCTGGTTGCGTCGCCTGCATGACGAACTCCATGTCACCAGCGTGTTTGTGACGCACGACCAGGAAGAAGCCCTCGAAGTGGCTGACACCATTGTCGTGATGAACCACGGGCAAGTAGAGCAGGTGGGTTCACCGCAATCCGTGTACGACAATCCGGTCACACCATTTGTGTACGAGTTCCTCGGCAATGTGAACGCGTTTGAAACACCGCAAGGCAAAGGCTTTGTACGTCCTTACGAGATTGCCGTCAGCCGCGAACCAGCATTGAATACCATTGCCGGTGCCCTGACTTATGTGCACTCGGTCGGCTCACTGGTGCGTCTGGAAATCAAGCGGACGGACAATGAGCAATATGTGGATGTGGAATTAGGCCGCGATGTGTTTAACCAGCTGAATTTCAAACAGGGTGAAACGGTGTATATCAAACCTACGCAATTGCGAGTGTTTTAATCACAGCGAAGAAGATCAAGGCGTAACGGTCACCGTTACGCCTTTTTTGTTTAGGAAGCTGAAACCTGAGCCTGCATCTTAAGCCTTAGTTTTTGCCAGGTTATGTGCGACCAGAGCGTTGGCATGACCGTGACCCAATCCATGTGCCGATTTGAGCAGGTTCACAAGTTCCATATGTTTAAGATCACCAGCCTGGCGCAAGATATCAAACCAGTGTTCGACCGACTGGCCATACTTAGCTTCTATAGAAGGGAAATAAGAGGCCGGGCCTTTGATTTTTTCTGTGTCTGCCATGATGTCTCTGATATAGCGTAATAAGTTATTCTGTAAAAAAACAGCCTTGCTGGTGAAACCAGTAATGACTTTATTGCGGACTAGCCACCTTGCCGAGCACCTGCGTCAGCCTGTCTATATTCTGTTCATTTGCCGGCCCCACGATCTTTTTGACGGCTTGCGCTGTCTGCGCATCATCGAAAGCCTGCTGCCAGCTTAAATGCGTCCCATCAGTGACCGGAGTAAGTTCCACTGTCAGCGTGAACAACGGCTGGCAGACATGATCGATGACAACCTTGGCATCCTTGACCAGCTCCCTGAAGATACTTTCATTCGCATAAGCTTTTTCGTCAGGGCTATGCATGACAAATATCCAGCGGCCACCGGTTTTGAACTCAAAAATCTCGAAAGTGTTTGTAAAACCATCAGGCCCCCACCATGCTGCCAGTAGGTCAGCAGAGGCAAAAGCACCATAGATTTCCCTGGGCGTGTAGGGCAGTGTTCGAGACGTGGCCAGTGTTCTTTCTTCGCTCATCACATGACTCCCGGGTTTATCAGGCTTATTAGCTCGAGCCAACAGAGACTATTTAATCACACCACAGGCAAAACGCGCACCCCCACCGCCCAGCGTCGCAGGATGATCAGAATGATTGTCTCCACCTACATGTACCATGAGAGCGCGGCCACTGATGTCAGTCAGCTTCAGCCTTGGCGCCAGTACTGGCTGGTTGGACGTGCCATTGGCATTGACATACAGCGCTGGCAGATCACCCAAGTGGCCGTCGCCCCATGGTGCATCGTGCTTGTTGCTATTGTCAGGGTCATAATGACCGCCCGCTGCACCAGCGGCCGTCATTTTTCCATCTTTCTCTTTGGGGTCACAGCTAGGGTTCTGGTGAATATGAAAGCCATGTACCCCGGCAGGCAGTCCTTGCAGTTCAGGCGTAAATACCAGGCCATATTTTGTTTCAGAAATCGTGACTTTTCCCGCGTTGGCGCCAGCACCTTTTTCATCCACCACCTGCAGCGGCACGACGATATTTGCGAAGGCGGCATTTGAAACAATTGCCAGAGTGAGCGCAATCATGGTTTTCATATTTTTTCTCCAGGGAAAATGCATCTTAAGGGCGTATGGCTGACATGGCTTTTCAAGTCTCTCACAGTCAAATAGTTAAAACCCGTCTGCAGTGTGATGGCAGCATGACAGGAAAAGTTCTTGCCACCACCTGGCATATAAAGTTATTTCTCACGAACGATATCGCCTGTCAAAACATAGCGCTCTTTGCCGTCGATAATGGTTGAATACACTTTCAGGCTGTTCAGGTTAATCACCTGCGATACCTGGATCCCGGTTTTTTCTACCCAGCTAATAAAGTAGATCTTGTCTGCTACTTGAATACGCTCGGGTTTTTCTATGCCGTGCGCTCCTTTTTCCGGACCTTTGATGCATTCCCACGACTGGGATTTGGCATCTTTCACTGTCACCCGATAGACACTGCCGCCTTCATACTTGAAAAGAAACTGGCCGATATATGACTCTGAAGCATAAGTGGCCGTGGCAAAGGCCACTAGCAGTATGCTGATAATAAACACGCGAACAGCTTGCAATGGTTTTTCCCTTTATTGATCTAGCCGTAAAGGTATGCCGAAATGATGTTTTCGTCAAAAGATCAGGCATTTCCAATGATGCTTATACCTGTGCCAATGCCTGTTCCAGGTCCGCAATCAGGTCATCGATATGTTCCAGCCCAGCCGAAAGCCTGACCAGGTCTTCGCTGACACCGGCTTTTGCCAGTTCTTCCGCATTCAGTTGCCGGTGTGTGGTGGTCGCCGGATGGCAGGCCAGGCTTTTGGCATCACCGATATTCACCAGCCGGGTGAACAGTTGCAGCGCGTCAATAAACCTGGTGCCGCCTGCTTTGCCATCTTGCACGCCAAACGACAGGATGCCGGACGCCAGCCCGTTCAGGTATTTTTTCACCAGCGGGTAATCCCTGTGGTCTTCCAGGCCGGCATAGTTGACCCATTTCACTTTCGGGTGCTGCTTCAGGTAATGGGCAATCGCCAGTGCATTGCTGCTGTGGCGTTCCATGCGTAGCGATAAGGTTTCCAGCCCTTGCAGGATCAGGAAGCTGTTAAACGGGCTGATGGCGGAGCCTGTATTGCGTAAGGGCACGACGCGTGCACGAGCGATAAAAGCGGCAGGGCCTAGGGCTTCCACGTAATTGACGCCGTGGTAGCTCGGGTCTGGCGTATTCAGGCTGGGGAAGCGCGCGGCGTGCTCTCCCCACGGGAATTTACCGCTATCAATGATAATGCCGCCAATCGAATTACCGTGGCCACCTATGTATTTGGTGAGTGAATGCACGACGATATCGACACCATGTTCAAATGGCTTCGACAATATCGGGGTGGCAACCGTATTGTCTACAATCACCGGCACGCCATGCTTGTGCGCGGCTTCGCTGATGGCGGCCAGATCCACCACATTGCCTAGAGGATTGCCTATGGTTTCCGCAAACACCAGCTTGGTGCGGCTATCAATCAGTTTTTCCAGCGAGGCCGGGTCACGATAATCAAAAAACCTGACTTCTATCCCTTGCTTCGGTAAGGTGTGCGCAAACAGGTTATATGTCCCGCCATACAAGGTAGATACCGACACGATGTTGTCGCCCGCTTCGGCGATGGTTTGAATGGCATAGGTGATGGCGGCCATGCCTGAAGCGACCGCCAGGCCACCAATGCCGCCTTCAAGTTGGGTGATGCGCTCTTCAAGGACAGCGGTGGTGGGGTTCATAATGCGCGTATAAATATTGCCCTGTACTTTGAGGTCGAACAGGTCTGCGCCATGCTGGGTATTGTCAAACGCATAGGAAGTGGTTTGATAAATCGGGACGGCGACCGCTTTGGTGGTGGCTTCCGGTGAATACCCACCGTGGATGGAAATCGTCTCAGGCTTCATCTGGCTGCTCCTTGTTGTAGTTTGACAAGAAAGCAGTATAAACCTGGTGTTTGGTCGCGTTTATAATATTTAATTGAATGCTTATAACCGTATTGGAGTACAGCATCAAGCACTAAGCGCGGCCTGTGCGCCTAGTGTGTTATCCCATCAGGTCAGGGATAATATGGCCTAACTTGATCGATTT
>DATHWT010000126.1:0-6112 GCA_035460345.1 Methylophilus sp.
ATATCTTCCAGCCAGCGGATGGTGTTGATATCCAGGTTGTTGGTTGGCTCATCTAGCAGCAGTACATCCGGATTCGCAAACAGCGCTTGCACGAGCAACACGCGCAATTTCCAGCCTGGCGCGACAGCACTCATCGGGCCGGTGTGCTGCTCAATAGGAATGCCTACGCCTAACAGCAACTCGCCAGCACGTGCTTCAGCGGTGTAGCCGTCATATTCAGCGAACTCACCTTCGAGTTCTGCAGCGCGCATATAGTCGTCTTCGGTAGCTTCGAGGTTGGCGTAAATCGCATCACGCTCCTGCATGGCTTTCCACATTTGTTCGTGGCCCATCATGACCACATCCAGCACGCGCTGGTCTTCATAGGCGAACTGGTCCTGTTTCAGGAAAGCCATGCGCTCGTTCGGGTCCAGGCTGATATTGCCACTGGAAGGTTCCAGGACGCCGGCCAGGATCTTCATAAAGGTCGATTTACCGCAACCATTGGCGCCGATCAGGCCGTAGCGGTTACCATCGCCGAATTTAACGGATACGTTTTCAAACAGTGGCTTGGAACCAAACTGCATGGTGATATTGTTTGCAACTAACATGCAAGTACTCTCAAAAAATAGTTAACTAAATATGGGTTCAAATTAATGCTGCGTGCTTGAGTGGCAGTCACGCAAGATTATTCAAAACGGTTGTAGATGACGACTTCATTTAGTGGCAATTGCCCGCTACGCGGCTTGGCAGCTTCCAGTGGTTTACCCACCACCACAAACATCACCGCCACATGGTCTGCTGGCAGGTTAATCAGCTTGCCAACCGCGTCAAAGTCGAAACCATCCATGGGGCAGGTGTCATAGCCCATTTCTTTGGCAGCCAACATTAAAGTCATCGCTGCCATGCCGCCAGAGCGCATGCCTTCATCCCGCTCCGCCTGGGCGTGATCAGTGTAATAGTCCTGAATGGCCTTCACCAGGTAATCACTGGCTGGTTTGGGCGCATTGACCCAATAGCGTGCCGGGTCTTTTTCCCATGCTTTAAGGTCAGCGGTCAATACTATCAATAAGGATGCATCAGTCACCTGTGCCTGATTCCAGCTGACGGCACGAATCTGGTGACGCAGTACCGGGTCAGTCACCACTACAAATCGCCAGTGCTGGATATTAAACGCGGTCGGGGAGAGCATCGCCAGCGACATCAGTTGCTCAATCTCCGCCTGTGTCATCCGATGGCTGGGGTCGTAGCTTTTAACTGAACGCCGTTCGTTTATGGCTTGTGAAACTTTCATTTATTCTTTAATACTCAATATTTAAAATGTCTAATTGCAAGGGTCCAACCGGGCGTTGCCAGGTGGTGCTATCGCCAACTTTACGGCCTAGTAATGCTTTCGCCAGCGGCGAGACATAGCTGACTTTGTGCTGCGCGATATCGGCTTCATCTTCACCGACTATCTGGAACTGCTGTTGTTCACCTTCTTCATCTTCTACCGTGACTTTGGCGCCAAACAACACTGTGTTTTGTGGCTGCTGCTCTGGGGTCACTAATTGCACAGACTCCAGCCTGGCGACAAAATAACGCAAGTCGCGGTCTATCTCTGCCAGCTTTTGCTGCGCATTGGTGTCTTCCTTGCGCCTGGTGTATTCCACGCGTTCACTCTCTAACGTTTTAGCACTTTGCTGTAATTGCTGCAGGCCGGCAGGCGTCACGTAATTGGCATGCGGACTGACAGGGCGCTCCGGCAGGTCAGTGCCAGCCCGCTCAAGGTCGTCTTCCTTTACAAATCCGCGACTCATGCTTTAGGTGTAATCGTTTCCTGTTAGCTGACATTCATTAGAAATAGGTTAACCCTAGAAATAGGTTAACCCAAGCGCAGCTCTGACTTCGCTCATGGTTTGTGCGGCCACTTCGCGTGCCTGCTCAGTGCCTTCACGCAGCAGTTGCAAAATATAGCCTTTATCTTCAGCGAGTTCGGCACGGCGGGTGCGGATAGGTTCCAGCATTTCCTGCAATACCGCTTCCAGGCGTTTTTTAACAATGCTGTCTGCCAGGCCGCCGCGCGTGTAATGCGCTTTCAGTTCTGCAACTGCGTCTTTGTCGGTATCAAACGCATCCAGGTAGGTAAAAGCAATATTGCCTTCAACATGGCCAGGGTCTTCAATCTTCAGGTGCAGCGGATCGGTATAGACTTTTTTCACGGCCTTGCTGATCTCATCAGCAGTTGCACCCAGGTTAATCACATTGCCCAGGGATTTACTCATTTTGGCTTTGCCATCAATACCTGGCAAACGGCCAAGTTCCGGCACCAATGCTTTGGTTTCCACCAGAATTTCCTGCTTGGTGCTGGCATTTTTATAGGTGCGGTTAAAGCGGCGCACAATCTCGTTGGTCTGCTCTATCATCGGGATCTGGTCTTCACCGACCGGTACCAGTGTCGCTTTAAACGCCGTAATATCTGCCGCCTGGCTGACCGGGTAGGTGAGGAAACCGGCCGGAATATCGCGCTCAAAGTCGCGCAGGCGGATTTCTTCTTTCACAGTGGGGTTTCTTTCCAGGCGCGCGACGGTGACCAGGTTCAGGTAGTAAAACGCCAGTTCAGTCAGTTCAGGTACTTGCGACTGGATAAAAATGGTCGATAGCTTGGGATCAATGCCGACCGCCAGATAATCCAGCGCGACTTCGACCACATTGCGATGCACTTTATCAATATCATCCATATTGTCGGTCAGCGCCTGCGCGTCGGCGAGCATCACATATTGTTTGTATTCGTGCTGGTATTTCACGCGGTTGCGCAAACTGCCGACAAAATGCCCCAGATGCAAAGGTCCGGTAGGGCGGTCGCCAGTGAGGATAATCGGTTTTGTGCTCATCGTCTTGTTCTCTGTTTAATATGAGATCGAATCAAAGTTGAAGGTTATTCCCACTCAATAGTGGCGGGTGGCTTGCCGGAAATATCGTAGACCACCCGGTTAATGCCACGTACTTCATTGATAATGCGGTTAGACACTTTACCCAGCAGGCTATAAGGTAACTCTGCCCAGTGTGCGGTCATGAAGTCGCTGGTGACCACTGCGCGCAAAGCCACTACATAGTCATAAGTGCGGCCATCGCCCATCACGCCTACCGATTTCACCGGCAGGAACACGGTGAATGCCTGGCTGGTCAGGTCATACCAGGATTTTCCGGATGTTTCGTCTACGGTATTGCGTAATTCTTCAATGAAAATGGCATCAGCGCGTTGCAACAGTAAAGCGAATTCGGCTTTCACCTCACCCAGAATGCGCACACCCAGGCCAGGGCCAGGGAAAGGGTGTCTATAGACCATATCTCGCGGCAGGCCTAGCGCTACACCGAGTTCGCGTACTTCGTCTTTAAACAGCTCGCGCAAAGGCTCAAGCAGTTTTAAACCCAATTGTTCCGGCAAACCACCGACGTTGTGGTGGCTTTTGATGGTGACAGCTTTTTTGGATTTGGCGCCGCCGGATTCAATCACATCCGGGTAGATCGTGCCTTGTGCCAGGAAGGTAGCACCTTTGTGGCCGCCACCGCTGGCCTTGAGTTTGGCAGCTTCAGCCTTGAATACCTCTACAAATTCGCCACCAATAATCTTGCGCTTGGCTTCAGGGTCACTCACACCAGACAGCTTGCCCATAAACTGCTCGCTGGCATCGACCCGGATGACCTTGGCGTTTAAACGCCCGGCAAACATCTCCATGACCATATCGCCTTCATTCAGGCGTAACAGGCCATGGTCCACAAATACGCAGGTGAGCTGGTCACCGATCGCGCGGTGAATCAGTGCTGCGGCTACAGAGGAATCCACACCGCCGGATAAACCTAAAATGACTTCTTCATCGCCGACTTGTGCCTTGATATTGGCAACCGCTTCGGCGATATAGTCGCCCATGATCCAGTCTGGTTTTGCGCTGCATATTTCAAGTACAAAACGCTCGAGCATGGCCTGGCCTTGCTTGGTATGGGTGACTTCAGGGTGGAACTGTACGGCGTAGAATTTGCGGTCTTCGTCAGCCATGGCGGCGATTGGCGTCGTCTCATTGCTGGCGATCACTTTAAAACCGCTAGGCAACTCAGTCACTTTATCGCCATGGCTCATCCAAACATCGATCAAGCCGTGGCCTTGCGCATTCGTCTCATCCTGAATGTCGCGGAACAGGGCCGAGTGTCCACGAGCACGCACTTGCGCGTAGCCGAACTCGCGTTTCTGGCCTGCTTCCACTTTGCCGCCCAGTTGCTGCGCCATAGTTTGCATACCGTAACAGATACCTAATACAGGTATTCCGAGTTCAAATGCGGCTTGCGGGGCTTTGTCGGTTTCTTCTTCATAAACGCTGGCATGGCTGCCACTTAAAATAATGCCGTCGGCACCAAAATTGCGGACAAATTCGTCCGACACATCACATGGGTGGATTTCACAATAGACGTGGGCTTCGCGGACACGGCGGGCAATCAGCTGCGTCACTTGCGAACCGAAATCAAGAATCAGGATTTTTGAGTGCATAAATTTTCAGGTCACTAGAATGAACAAAAGCGCAGCGGTAAAAACTGCTGCGCTTTTGCGTTAAAACAAGCATTAGTCAATGCGATAGTTCGGTGCTTCTTTGGTAATTTGTACATCGTGTACATGCGATTCATGCATGCCGGCACTGGTTATCTGTACAAACTCGGCTTTACTGCGCATTTCTTCAATAGTGGAACATCCTACATAGCCCATTGAAGCACGCAAGCCACCCATCAATTGGTGCACAACCGCCAGCACACTGCCTTTGTAAGGCACGCGGCCTTCAATGCCTTCCGGCACCAGTTTGTCAGCATTAGAGGTTTCCTGGAAGTAGCGGTCAGAAGACCCTTTTTGCATGGCGCCGATGGAGCCCATGCCTCGATATGACTTGTAAGAACGGCCCTGGTATAACTCGACTTCGCCCGGCGCTTCTTCAGTCCCTGCAAACATGCCGCCCAGCATCACGCTGTTGGCACCGGCTGCAATCGCTTTAGAAATATCACCGGAGAACCGGATACCGCCGTCGGCAATAAATGGCACACCGGATTTTTCCAGTGCCTTGGCCACATTGCTGATGGCAGTGATTTGCGGTACACCGACACCGGCCACGATACGTGTAGTGCAGATAGAACCTGGACCTATGCCTACTTTGACGCAATCGGCACCGTGATCTACCAGGGCCAATGCTGCATCAGCCGTGGCGATATTGCCGCCAATGACTTGCAAGTTAGGGTAACGGGTTTTTGCCCATTTGACGCGATCAAGCACGCCTTGTGAGTGACCATGCGCAGTATCCACGACAATCGCATCGACACCGGCTTCAACCAGCGCTGCGATTCGTTCATCAGTGCCATCACCTACACCTACTGCAGCACCTACCAGCAAACGGCCTTTTTCATCTTTACAGGCTAGCGGATGGTCGGTGGATTTTTGGATATCTTTGACTGTGATCAGGCCTTTGAGCTCATATTGCTCACCTATGACCAGTAAGCGTTCCAGTCTATGTTTATGCAGCAGGCCCATGATTTCTTCACGGCTGGCGCCTTCACGTACAGTGACCAGGCGGTCTTGCGATGTCATGACATTGCTGACAGCCTGGTCTAAATTCGTTTCAAAACGCAAATCGCGGTTGGTGACAATACCAACCACCTTGCCATCCTGTAATACAGGCAGGCCGGAGATTTTATGGTGCTTGGTCAGATCAATCACTTCGCGTACTGTCATCGCCGGGTGTATGGTCACCGGGTCAATCACGACGCCGGACTCGAAACGTTTGACGCGTGAAACGCGTGAAGCCTGCATCTCGATCGACATGTTTTTATGAATAATGCCCATGCCGCCCAGCTGTGCCAGCGCGATCGCCATGCGGGCTTCCGTCACGGTATCCATGGCTGCAGAAAGTAGAGGGATGTTTAATGTGATGCTTTTTGTGAGTTTTGTGCGCAAGCTGACATCACGAGGCATCACAGTAGAATGGGCTGGAACGAGTAAAACGTCGTCAAAGGTTAGAGCTTGTTGCAACAAACGCATGAGGAATCCTTATCTCCAAAATATAATTATACCGATTTCGTTTTGCCTTGACAAAGCGTTTTGCATTTTTGACTGCTAAAT